>JAKMGR010000471.1 GCA_022424805.1 Verrucomicrobiales bacterium | reverse complement strand
TCACAAGCCCAAGGAGCTTCTCGGAAAACTCGACGACTATGTAATTGTACAGGACCACGCGAAAAAACTCCACTCCGTCGCCGATCCCAACCACTACAATCGCCTCAATCAATTCTCTGCTCCGGCCAAAGTTCGTGCACACAATCGCTTTTCCGAATTCGAAGACGTCGAGATCGAAAAGAGCAATATACTTCTTATCGGCCCAACCGGATCCGGAAAAACGCTTCTCGCGAAGACACTCGCCAAGGTGCTGAATGTTCCCTTTTGCATCGCAGATGCGACTACCTTGACGGAGGCTGGCTACGTCGGCGAAGACGTCGAGAACATCATCCTGCGACTCCTCCAGTCCGCCGACTACGACGTCGAGCGCGCCGAGATGGGGATCATTTACATCGACGAAATCGACAAGATTGGCCGCAAGACCGAGAATGTCAGCATCACCCGCGACGTCAGTGGTGAAGGCGTTCAGCAGGCTCTCCTTAAGATGCTCGAGGGAACCGTTTGCAACGTTCCCCCGCAAGGCGGGCGCAAGCATCCTCAGCAGGAATACATCCAGGTAAACACCGAGAGAATTCTTTTCGTCTGCGGTGGAGCCTTCGTCGGACTGGAAGAGATCGTCGGCCGTCGCCTCGGTAAAAAAGTTCTCGGATTCGGTGATGAAATTACCAAAGTCGCCAGCGAGAGCGAGATCGAAACACAGCTTCGCAATATTTCCCCTGAAGACCTTCACGGCTTCGGGCTGATCCCCGAATTTGTCGGACGTCTCCCCGTCGTTTCCACCCTGCGTCCACTCCAGACGCCAGAATTGGTCCAGGTTCTCACCGAACCAAAGAATGCGATGGTGAAGCAGTACGCCAAACTTCTCGCGATGGATGGCGTCAATCTCAAGATCACCGAAGACGGCCTCGAAGCCATGGCTGAAGAAGCAATCGATCGTGGAACCGGTGCCCGGGCACTGCGCTCGATCTTCGAAAAGCTCATGCTCGAAGTCATGTTCGACGCACCGAGCCAGGACAGATTCGCCAAAGTCATCGTCGACCGCGAAGTCGTCGAAGGCACGAAAGAGCCTGAGGTGATCATGGAGAAAAAAGCGAAAGACGACGGAGACGAGAAGGAAGCTGCGTAGCATCCGACTCAGAAAATACTTTCACTGCATTCCTGCGGGACACCCTCGAAAGAGTTTATGCAGCTCCAATGATCGGAGGCCAATAAAGCCGATTTCTGACCAGGGAAGTGGACCCATTTTTGCGATGGCCTGGAGCGAAAAGCTTTGGTAGTTTGCACCCATGAAGAATCTCCTCCTTTTTGCAGCATTAGCATTTTACTGCTCCAGTCTCAGCCTTGCTCAAGAATCTTCCCCTTCGCCGATTACGCTCTCAAAGTTCTCCCTCGGTGCGCATGTTTCGGGAGACGAAGTCGACCTCTCAAAAATGTCTGGAAAGGTCGTCGCCATCGAATATTGGGGCACGCGGTGAGGCCCCTGCATCGGTGCAATTCCCCATCTGGTTCAGATGGACAGAAGAATGAAAAAGAAAGGGCTCGTTATTGTTGCTCCTGAAGTTCAGGGAAGCCCGGATGATGCAATCAAGAAGCTCGTCGACGAAACAAAGATCAGCTACACGGTTACGAGAGGAATCCGAGGACCAAACTTGAGCGACGGTATTCCGCACATGGCCGTATTCGATGTTTCCGGAAAGCTCATTTTCAGCGGACACCCAGCTGATCCCGAATCAGAGAAGGTCATCAAGAAAGCGCTGAGAGAAGTCGAAGACAGCAATGCGTCTACGAGCGGTTTGGGCGCCATTAAGAAAGACCTCGTTGCGATGCGAGCATGGAATAACGCGGAAGGACGCACCATGCAGGCAAAACTTATCGAAGTCTCGGGAACCACGGGGCAGTTTCAATTCTCAAACGGCAGAAGATTTGAATACGATATCTCCAAGCTTTCTGAAGCTGATCAGGAGATCATCAAAAAAGCGCAGAACCCAGAGGCTAGCAAGTAACCGCTCGCCTCTCAGCTTACCCGAGCATCCCGAATCCCCTGCTCCAGAATCCACTGCGAGGCGTGGCAGTGATTCATTTCGCAGAGCGGGTAAATTTCGAGGCCTGGGTCTTCGATCGCTGCGAGAAAGTGCGTGCTCGCATTTTCCAGGTGCGCGGGCTGCCCGGGAACAGTGAGCTCGATTCCCTCAGGATGTTCTTCGTTGGCGAGGCTAATACTTCCGCCATGATCCGGATCGATCAGAACCGTTCCCTCGCTACCGTATAGAGTCGTGCTGTAGGAAGTGAGCTTTCCGATCTGCGTCCAGCTTGCTTCGGTCGTTGCGAGAGCATTCGGATAGGTGAGGACCAGGATCGCATTGTCCTCCAGTGAAAAGTCAGGTTTCAGACCCGTACTGATTTTCACCGCCGTGACCTGCTCGGGGCGACCAAGAAGAACTTCAGCGAGGACCGCTCCGTAGCAGCAGTAGTCCATCAAAGCGCCAGCCCCGTTGAGCTTCTCGTCGTAGAGCCATTCGCAAAATTGGCGCGAACAACCAAGCTCGACGGGTCCCTGGTGAGCGGCGCGGTATTTCACCTGCCAGAGCTGGCCAATTTCGCCTGCCTGCGCCATCGCAATGCCGTGTCGGAGTTGCGGCCACCAGGTGAAAGGCCAGTTGATCATGAGACGAACTTCATTCGCCTTAGCAGCTGCAAGCATACGGTCGGCTCCGGCAAGCGTTGCGGCCATGGGTTTTTCAACGAGACAATGGAGCCCACGCTCGCAGGCCATCACGGCAAGGTCTTCGCTGAGCTTGTTGCTCGCAAAAATGTAGACAGCGTCGAGTTCTTCCGAGGCGAGAAGCTCCTCGTATGATTCGTAGGTCTTTCCAGGAAATTTTGAGCGGTAATGCTCAAGCAGCTCCGCATCCGTATCCGCAGCAGCGACGAGTTCGGCGCGGCCGGTGGCTTGTAGTTCTTCGAGATTGCTCCAGACATGGTCGTGGTGGAGTCCTAGAGTTGCGATCTTCCGCATGGTAAAGTCTTTTTCCTTATCGTTATCCTACTCCAAGCCAAACTTCGCATCGATTGGTTTCTGGTATTCCCTAAGTTCACCACTCTCCACCTCCGCAACGCTGACCTCCCGCCCGGCATGATCGGACTCGACCACGGCATAGGCGCAGGCGAGGTCGCGAAGACCTTCTGCACCTGAGCACTCGGGTTGCGCTCCATCCTCTATTGCACGAATCCAATCGAGCTGCGACAGGGCAAAGTCATTCGTGAGGCCGAGTGGGAAGTGACGTTCCTTCATTTCTGCCGATGCATTGGCTTCGTAGAGCGACGCGAGGGACTGCTCCTCCTGCCCATCGAGCTGGATTCGATCACCCGTGACACGCCCTTTACTCCCATATAAAACCTGGCCGTCGCCGAGGACGGTATTTGTGCCATGGCCACCCCAGCTGCCAAACATGGTCCCAGCCGCGCCCGACTCGAGCTCAAAGTGGGCATAGAAAGTGTCATCCGCATCGCAGGAAACCGGATCAACTCGCTCTCCATCGCGAAGCAGGTAGCGAGTTGGTTCGACGACCTGCGTTTGCGCAGTGACACTCACAATTTCGCCACCACCGATGTAACGGATCATGTCGAAAAAATGCGGGCCAAGATCGAGCGCCATGCCACCGCCCTGGACGAGTTCGTGACGCCATGGCGTTTCAGCAACGATCAAATCCGGAGCCCACCAGGTTCCAATATTTCCCATCACTGCAATCTGGATTTCTCCAGCAGGACCATCATCGCTGAATGCCCAATGCTGATGTCGCACTCCCTGGTCGAAGCGAAGATTTTCAAAAACGCCGAAGGTAACTCCCGCTGCCTCGGCCTGCCCACACATGCGACGCGCGCCCTCCATCGTGACCGCGAGCGGCTTCTGCGAAAGGACGTGCTTACCCGCGGCAAAAGCGTGTTCGGCGATCTGGTGATGCAGGCTGTGAATCGTAAAATCATTGATCGCATCGACTCGGTCGTAAGCAATCAGTTCGCGGAAGTCCGTGAATATCTCGACCTCGGTATCGGGCTGAAAGTCGGAAAGATACTGATCACCCACCGCGAGCGGATCCCCGGGAATGTCGGAAACCGGTTTTCGCTGCGGCGGACCTTCTCCGCGCTTTACATAGCCCTGAGCATCTTCCGCTTTCCGTGAGCACAGCGCAGTGATCTCAAAATTGTCCACACCCGCCTCACGAAGAATGCGATAGCCCTCCAAATGAGCAGCCAGAATGCGCCCACATCCGATAATTCCGATACGAATCATGAAAGAAATCTAAAAGTGCCTCGTAGAATGGCCAAGTGAAAACCTTGGACCGCATCGCGGATGCCCGATACGTTATGAAAACGATGGAAAAACCGGAGAAAAAATCCGACCTCAAAGAACAGTTCGCCAAAACCCGCATGAGCCTCATCGAGAGGCTTTCGGATTGGGAAGATCAGAAAACGTGGAATGAATTTTACCAGACTTACTGGCGTCTGATCTACTCCGTGTCGCTGAAATCGGGTCTCGGGCAGGACGAAGCCTTCGACGTGGTGCAGGAGACCGTTCTCTCTGTCGCAAAGCAGTGGAAAAAGGGACAGAAATACGACCCCGGCAAAGGTTCCTTTAAAACGTGGCTGATGAACATCACCCGCTGGCGCATCGCCGATCAGTTCCGGAAAAAGCAACGCAACCCAGCAGCAATGAATCAATCCGGCGGCACTCCCGGCAGAGATGGCGACGAGCGCAATACCATGACCATCGAGCGACTTGAGGGCGAAGATGGAGAGGAAATTCTCGAACGGATGTGGGAAAACGAATGGAAATTCAATCTATCCGAAGTCGCAATCGAGCGCGTCAAAAAGCAAGTTTCACCAAAGCAGTTTCAAATCTTCCACGCCTACGTCATCAAAGACTGGGACGTTTCCAAAGTGAAAAGGGAACTTGGTGTCAGCCAATCGCAGGTCTACCTCGCCAAGCATCGCGTCGGCGGAATGATCCGGAAAGAGATTGAGGTATTGAAGAAGGAGTTTTGAGAGAAGGGGATGCTTTGCCCTTACCCTTTTCTAGTTGTTTCCTTCGCTGCCTCACATTCGTCCTTCAGTGCCGAAATCTCCCTCGATTTCTGTTCCTGTAGTTGAGGCAGCTCCAAGAAGCTTCCTTCCATTTCGGCTTTGCGAATGAGATCATTGAGAAAGAGCTCACGCTCGGCGATCTTCGCTTTGAACTTATCGTCGATCGCGGCGAGCTCCGCTTTTTGCTCGTCGGTTAGCTTCACTTCCGGCTCCGATTCCTCAAGCCGTTCCATCGCAAGTTCGTAGGCGCTTTTCATGAGGTAAGTCTCACGCAGAGGCGCAAAGGCGCAATGGGTTTTTCGCGCGAACCCAACAGGGTTACATCATACGTCCAACAGGGTCAGGTCATTGATTCAAAAGGATTGAATCACTCTTCCTCGGAAGTTTCTTCTTCCTTGGCCTCCGGCTCGGCCTCTCCCTCAATGGGAGCTTCCGGCCCTGGTGTTGGAGCAGGTTCTTTCTCTACTCCAAACTGTAGCGCAGGGGTTTCGTCGATCAGCTTGGTGAGGGCGGCGAAGCCATCGGAACGCTGGCGCTGAAAGACGTGAAGGTAAATACGGACGAGTTCTTCGTCGTGATCGGCGATCAATTTGTCGACGGTTTTCTTGAGCTTTTTCGCATCAAGATCGTCGGGAAGATCTTCGGCAGCACCTTCACCATCGTGCTCGATACCGACTCCGTTGAGAAACTGGACAAGCATTTCGTTGTGGGCCTGCATCAGCCAAAGCTGGAGAACGTGCTCAGCGATTTCCTCGGATCCGCGAAGTCGAATGTTCTTTGCCATCCAGGCAACCTGCTCTGCTCCCTTTTTCTTCTGGATGAAAACAGGTCGGAGCTTTCGGTTTGCCGCCAGGGAAGCAAGGCTGGCGCCGTATACGTCGCGCTGTTCGTCGCGGAGATACTGAAATACGGACTCGGCGCGCTCCGGAGTCATTTCCTGGAAAATCTGGTAGGCTTTCATGAAAAAGGCAGGTGCGGTCTCGGACTTCCGATCCGCTTCAGGGGGCATTGTGGCAGTATTGCCCGGGTCTGCAACGGATAATCTATACCCCGGGAATGTCGCCGCTTGGCGAAACTCCAGTCTGGCGGTATCGTTTTCACTTATGTCGCGTGGCTACGCATTATTTGATCTCGATCATACCATCCTGCCTTTTGATACGCAGGCACTGTTTTGCAATTACGTTTTACAGCGCGAGGGCTGGCGACGGGTCTACCTGATTTGGTTTTTTCTTTGCCTCCCTTTCGCGGCTCTTCGCCTGTTGAATCTGCGCACAATGAAGCGTGTTTTTGCGAGCTATCTCGTGGGGATGAAACGGGAGACCCTGGAGAAACATGTGCGCAATTTTCTGGAATCTGATTTTCAGGCAGCGCTCTACCCAGAAGTGTTGGCGGAACTCGAGCGGAATCGGGAAGAGGGGCGCATCCTCATTCTCAACAGCGCCAGTCCCGAGTTTTACCTTGCAGGCATTTCAGAAAAACTGGGCTTCGATCACTTCATCGGGACGGACATGAAGGTGGAGGAAAAAATGCCGTTTCTCCCGAAGATCGACGGCCCCAACAACAAGCACGGAGAAAAAA
>JAKMGR010000549.1 GCA_022424805.1 Verrucomicrobiales bacterium | reverse complement strand
ATGCAAGGCTTCGCGAACCGCCTCGACAAGTCGGCGCTGCGGATCCCTTCTTCACTCACTTCGTAGGCATTTCCCACGAGATGCGCGAGCACTTCTGAATCCGTCTGAGAGTGAAAGGTGTGCCCGTCCTCTTCGAGTTGATCTTTGAGCACCTGGTAATTCTCGATGACCCCGTTGTGCACCAGGGCCAGCTTTCCGCTGCGGTCGTGATGCGGGTGAGCATTCTCATCCGTCGGCTCCCCGTGAGTGGCCCAGCGGGTGTGACTGATACCGCAGTTCCCGTCGGCCGGATTTTCCTTGAGCAGCTTGCGCAGGTTATCGAGACGACCGCTACGCTTTCTCGTTTGGATAGGCGCGTCACTATTGCCATTCATGACTGCTAGACCCGAAGAGTCGTAGCCACGGTATTCCAGACGCCGCAACCCTTCCAAGAGAATTGGGGTAGCGTCTGCTTTGCCTACGTATCCAATAATTCCGCACATAATTACAATATTTTCCAGATTCTACAGGGATACAGACGGCAACACTCGCTCAGTTCAAAAAATTGTCACGAAAACAGTGCCAGATCTCCCGAGATAGTTATACAGTAAAGTTAGACATGGCAACCGCAACTCAACACCGCTCGCTTCGAAACACCCTTGCAATTATTATGGGAGGAGGACAAGGCTCCCGCCTCTTTCCCCTGACCCATAAGCGCTCCAAGCCTGCGGTTCCCCTTGCCGGAAAGTATCGGATTGTCGATATCCCGATCAGTAACTGCATTAACTCCGGCATTCGCCAGATGTATGTGTTGACGCAGTTCAACAGTGAGTCGCTCAATCGACACGTCACCAGCGCCTACCGATTTGATCAGTTCGGTGAGAATTTCGTTCACGTTCTCGCGGCGCAGCAAACGCCCGGAGATGACAACTGGTATCAGGGAACGGCAGACGCAGTTCGCCAGAACATGAGCTACTTCCTCGAGAAGCCCTACCAGTACTTTCTCATTCTCAGCGGCGACCAGCTGTATCGGATGGATTTTCGGACCATGCTGAAGCAGCACAAGGAAACCGAAGCCGATCTGACGATCGCGACCACTCCAGTGGAACGTGACCAAGCTCGTGCCTTCGGACTGATGCACGCAGATGACGAGGGTCGCATCACTCGATTTGTCGAGAAGCCCAAAGACGATGATGCCCTTCTCGACCAGTTGACCATGCCGCCCACCTTGCTGAAAGCGAATGGCATCCCGGACGACTCCGAACGGTTCCAGGCATCGATGGGGATTTATCTCTTCAACCGGAAAGTTATGGAGGACGCCCTCGATAACGACCTCGAGGATTTCGGCGGCGATGTCATCCCTTCCATTATTGAAAATCAGAAAGTGCACAGCTTTACATTCCAGGGCTACTGGGAAGACATTGGAACGATCAGGTCCTTCTACGAATCAAATCTGGAGTGCACCAAGATCGTCCCAGCATTCAACTTTTTCGATCCTCACAATCCGATCTACACACGCGCCCGACTGCTTCCCGCGAGCAAGATCAACGAAGCCGATATCGAACAGGCCCTGCTGTCCGATGGGTGTATCATCACCAACGCGAAGATCCGAAATGCAATCATTGGCGTTCGCTCCGTGATCGAATCCGGATGCGAGATCACCAACTCCATTGTGATGGGATTTGACTACTACAACAAACAAGTCGTCACTGACGGAGGGATAGTAGAAGAGAAGCCCGTTCAGATCGGCGAAAACACAAAGATCAACAGGGCCATCATCGACAAGAACGCGACGATCGGTCGCAATGTCGTCATCGATCCGGGAAGCCGCGAGAATGAAGACTGTGAATATTGTTACGTTCGCGACGGTATCGTCGTAGTCCCCAAAAGCGCCAACATCCCGGACGGGACCGTGGTTTAGCAGATTACCAAACCCTTTTACGCTGAAGGTCTAACCCCGTTTAGGTGCGTGAGCCAACCCTGTTGGGTAGCCCTGTTGGGTAGCTTTTCACCTGAGGTTTCTCAAGGTTCGACCACGCCGTCACGAGCGATCGTAACGACTTCGCCTGTAGCGAGGTCTTTGACGACGACCCCGCTGGCTCTGATGTCGAACACCTGGCAATCCTTAAAACCGAGATCGGGCTGGGAAGTGCGGAAAACATCTCCCCGCTTCACCACGTAGCGATAGTTGCTGCTAGCTGAAGTGAGAATGGCGTAGGTGTCAGATGGCTGACCGTAAACATCCTGCACGAGGAGATGAGTCGCCCCACTCTCCTTGTTCTCTACAATCACTCGGGAGACATCGACGATGCGGCCTTTTCCTTCCTTCGAGCTGACGAACTTGCGGGTCACTTCCCTCACCTCGTAAGGCGTTCCTGGAATCACAGCTCCCCGGGTAACTACTACGGCATCTTTTTCCTGATCCAGTCGACGGATCTGGGCACGATTTCCGTCTACTTTTTCCACAGCGATAGGGAGAGGCTCTTCGTGATACGATGCCAGAATCATAGATTTCACGGGTGAAACCTTGGGCGTCGTCGAGTGAATCGTGGATCCATTCAGAGCCGCAACCGGCTTGGATTTGGCTTCTTCGCGAACTTTCTTCACAACGGTCTGCTTTCTCTCTGATCGAGAAACTGCAGCAGGAGTTGTCACGCTGACATTAGCAGTCTCGGCATGGAGTTGCCCTGCCTGTCGTGGCTGCGAGGGCTCCGTCGCGTCGGGGACCGCTTCCTCAAGCTCGGTAGAATCCAGAGTTTCCTCGACAGCGACTCCAGCAACAAGAGCCTCACGGGCCGCGAGACGCTCCTCGGCGACTTCGGCGGACTCAGGCGAAGTCCCCCAGTCATTCGGAGAGAGAATCAAGACCTTTACGTCCTCGTGCCCTGCCAATTCAGCCAGGTTTGCGGCCGTCTTACCATCATTGTTCTCTGCATAGGGGTTAGCGCAATTTTGCAAGAGAGTTCGAACGGCTTCTGTCTTTCCGCCACCGGCAGAAATCATGAGAGGCGTTTTTCCTTCAGGAGAGCGAGCATTGATATTGGCACCTAAACCGAG
>JAKMGR010000537.1 GCA_022424805.1 Verrucomicrobiales bacterium | reverse complement strand
GCCCAATCCCCTGCCATATCTAGCAAAAATCAGCCCAAATCAGCCCAAATCAGCCCAAATCAGGGTCAATATCTCGGGAAAAACGTTCGATTTTCTCTGCTTTTCCCGTTTCTGGATCCACAGCAACAATTACTCCTCGCAATCCAACGACTCCGCGCGCCACTGGAAAGCGCTGTGGAGTCGACGTGCGGAAGCGTTCTACGATAGGATCAATCTCGCGACCGAGAATGGAATCAACTGGTCCGCACATCCCCGCATCGGTCAGGTAGGCTGTCCCTCCGGGGAAGATGGTTTCGTCTGCTGTTTGCACATGGGTGTGCGTTCCCACTACCGCAGATACGAGCCCATCACACATCCGGCCCATCGCGATTTTCTCGCTCGTCGTTTCGGCATGGAAGTCGAGAAAGATCACTTTCGCGTTTTCCTCCTCGCGCAACCGTTTTGCCTCGGCCTCTACGGCCAGATAGGGATTTTCCAAGGGCGGCTGAATGAAACTGCGTCCCTGCGCATTCATCACTGCCACAGTGCCCTTGGCGGTGTCGAGAACCATGGTTCCCCCTCCCGGGGTGCCATCAGGATAATTGAGCGGTCGCAGCATTCGGGGTTCTAAATCAAGGAACTCGACGATTTCCTTTTGATCCCAGATATGATCCCCCGATGTGATAACAGCAACCCCAGCCCTCATCAAATCAATCACGATTTTCGGGGTAATCCCCCGCCCTCCCGCCGCGTTCTCGCCATTGGCGATGACGAAGTCGATTTGCTCCTCTTCGCGAATCGCCGCGAGATTCCCGATCACCGCTTTGCGGCCCGGTTCTCCGACAATATCTCCTAGAAATAAAATCCTCAGCATGCTTCACTTACTTGACCGGTATTTTCCCCCGGAGGAAACCAAAATTTTTCATCGCCGTGAGTGAGCCACCCCTTTTTCCCCACCATGTCGCTACGGCAGGTCTCACTCTTGCTATTTCCATCGCTTCGCTATTTCCGGCATTCGCTGATCCGGAAACAGCCTTTACTCCTCCCCAACCCTACGTCGCAAGGCTCGGTGATCCACCGGACTGGTCGCAACTCGACGCTTTCCAGCGAACCATCACGAGAGAGGAATTCGTGTATCTTCTCCAACACTGCTATGCCCGAAGTCCGGAGGAGTTTGCGAATCTGATTCATATCGAACCCGACCGCGCCCTCATAATAAAACAGTCCAACTTTCCCGAGCGCGGCTGGTATGACCTGCGCTTCCGCACCGAAAACAAGCTCCCCTCCGGCGCTCCGAAATTCTGGAGACGCCCAACCGAGCTGCCCGACCTGCCCGCCAACTCGACCCGCCCCCTCGAAGGCCTTCGCATCGCGGTAGATCCGGGCCACATTGGCGGACGATGGGTGACCTGGGACGATAGACACTTTCGCATCGGCAAAGATACCATCGAAGTTCGGGAAGGAGAAATGACGCTGAAAGTAGCGAAGATTCTCCAACGCGATCTCGCCTTGCTCGGCGCAACAGTCGTCCTGACTCGAGACTCAAACAATCCGGTCACGACGGAACGTATCGAGACCTTGCAGGATGAAGCGCGTGATTATCTGAAATCCCGGAATCTGGTCCCCTCCTCCGGCCTGCTGGCCAGCACCGCAAAGAAGATGTTCGCAATCTCCAGCGAGATTCGCTCCCGCGGTGTGAAAGTAAACGAAACCCTGCAACCTGATCTGGCCTTGTGCCTGCACTTCAATGCCTCGCCGTGGAGATCGCCTCGCCCGGCTTTTCGCAGCCCGAATCACCTGCACCTGCTCATCAACGGCTGCTACAGCGGCGGAGAAATCAAGGAGGACGATACTCGCTTCGAGATGGTCATGCGCATTCTCCAGCGCGTCTATCACGAGGAATTAGCCATGGCAGACATCGTGGCAAAGACAATGGAGAACGAGACACGCCTGCCCGCATTCCACTACGACGGTAAAAACGGTATGGCCGTGAATAACAACGAGTTTGTCTGGGCCAGAAACCTGCTCGCCAATCGCGTCTTTTTCTGCCCGGTCCTGTTTTTCGAACCCTACTGCATGAATCACAAAGAGATCCATGCTCGAGTTCAGGAAGGTGAATACCCTGGCCTCCGCGAGATCAATGGAGTGTATCGGAAAAATATTTACCAGGAATACGCCGATGGAATCACAGCGGGCCTGGTGAGGTATTACCGAGCGCGGCGCTGATCACCCCTCCCGATAGAATCCTGGCTCCACTCCGATGGATCCGTGAATCCTCGCGATGTAGACATCCGGGTTCGCCTCAAAGTTAGCGAGCGATTGCTTCGTCTTTTCCAACCGGTCCTTCAGATCTTGTCCACCGGGGCCCGCTGGTTTTCAACTGACGCAGACGTTCCTGAAAATTCAGGAGCAGCGAGCGCGCCATGTCGAGAAAGGGAAAATCCTCTTCCTCCCCCAAAATCGGGTAACCGCGAGCCGCGAGCTTCAGGTTGATGTAATCGCGAGCAGACTGGTCTGCACCCGCTCCAGGTTTCGGCGCCTGGCCATTAAAACCAATTCGGTCTTCAAGGGAATGTTTCGTCACTAGAAAATGTGCGGAGGCTGCGTCGAGAAAATTGCCGCAGCTCCCGTGCTACTACTCCTACGAAATACGAAGCCTTCGCCAAGCGGTTTTTGGAACAATCTTGGCGATTCTATATACGACCGACCAGAGCTGCTCTTTCACTTGTCTTTTCGATCCCTCTTGCGTTCCCTCCTCATCCGAAGCAACTTCGAACCTTCCCATGCCCTATCGAATCTGCAGACTCTTTGAAATCGAAAACGGTCACATGCTGAGCAAGCATCCCGACAAATGCCAATTTCCTCACGGCCACTCCCGCAAGGTCGAGTGCGTTCTCGAGGCGCCCGATCTCGACGATCGGGAAATGGTCTGCGATTTCAAAGTGCTCAAACTGATCCTCAACGATTACCTCGACCGCTTCGATCATGCCATGTGTATGAATACCGACGACTCGGCGTACGAGGAATTCAAAGAGCGCTACGGTGACCGCATCATTGGCTACGAATCGCAGGATCCGACCACCGAAGTTTTGGCGCGGCAATTTTATGACCATCTCGTGAGGTCTCTCGAAGCCTACCGCGCTAATGGTGAGGAAGAGTTTCCGCTGCGCGATTCCGTTCGGGTCGTGTCCGTGAAAGTCTGGGAGACGTCGAGTTCGTGGGCGGAGTATTCGGGGTAGGCAGAGTGCTCAAATTCACTTCGACGCGATCGACGGCGGCATCTGTGAAATCGACCTGATTACAAATTGGGAGTGGCTGTAACGGAAAATTCTGAAGTTTTCATCATATTTGGCCGCGGATGTGCTCTCTTTCGCTGCCATGGGACATTCGTATCGACACACCAAGATTATCGCGACACTCGGTCCTGCAACCGAGTCAAAGGAGATGCTCTCCAAGCTGATTCTCGGCGGAGTGGATATTCTGCGCCTAAATATGGCGCACGCTTCCCACAAGTGGGTCGAGGATGCGATGTGGTACATTCGCGAAGCATCAACGGAGGTCGGACGTCACGTCGCAGTGATGATGGACGTGAAAGGCCCCGAAATACGAACTGGGGTGGTTGAGCTTCCAATCGATCTAGCCGTCGGGGACGTGATCGAATTTTACACCAAGAGGGGCGAACCAACTGGCGACGTCCCTGCCGTCTCGGTGAATTATCCGGGGCTGCCGGGAGAGGTAAAAGTCGGCGATGTCGTGTTGGTCGACAGTGGCCTAATTCAATTAAAAGTGCTTGATACAGAAGAGGCAAAAATCCGGTTAGAGGTCTTAACAGCGGGTAGCGTCACTTCTCGGCGTCATATCAATCTTCCGGGAATTCAGGTTGATTTGCCTGCTCTCACCGAAAAAGACGAAAACGACCTGCGGGCCGGCGTCAAGGCCGGCATCGACTTCGTGGCGCTCTCGTTTGTCCGCGAAGCGGATGACGTGAAAACACTGCGCCGGTTTCTCGACGATCTGGGGTCGGAGGCCCGCATCATTGCCAAGATCGAAGATCAGGCAGGAGTCCGCAACATGGAGGCGATCATACGTGAAGCAGATGGGATCATGGTCGCTCGTGGCGATCTCGGCGTGGAGATCGACTATCACAAATTGCCGCTGGTGCAGTCGGATTTGATTCGTGCCTGTCAGGCTGAGGGAAAGCCAGTTATCGTCGCGACACACATGCTGGAATCGATGATCAGTTCACCGATGCCGACCAGGGCGGAGGTGTCCGATGTTTCCCACGCGATTCGTGAGCAGGCGGATGCGGTTATGCTTTCAGGGGAAACCACTACAGGGTCTTATCCTCTTGAGTCAGTCGATGTTTTCAAGAATATCATCGAGAGCATTGAGCCAGCGGTGAAGCGCCCTTTGAACGAGGTGATCAAGTTAAAAGAGCCCAAAGCAAAGATGCTCCGATCAGCTGCGGTTCTCGCTCAGGAGATGGGTGGGGCTGGCATTGTTGTTTTTACGAG
>JAKMGR010000519.1 GCA_022424805.1 Verrucomicrobiales bacterium | reverse complement strand
CTGCCATGCTTTCGACCGTCGGCTTGGAAGAAACGCGGACGTTGCGCTGGGCTTGCGGGAGTTTCGTCATCACCTTGCGCAGCTCGCAGAGTGGCTGCCCTTTTTCTCTCATAAAGCGCAGCAACTGAACTGCCGATACGATCCCATCGCCGGTGGTGTTGTGATCGAGAAAAATAAAATGACCACTCTGTTCCCCTCCGAGGCGGTAACCGTGCTCTTTCATCAATTCGAGGACGTAACGATCGCCGACAGCAGCGCGGGCGACTTTTCCGCCAGCCTCTTCCACCGCAGCATCGAGGCCGGCATTGCTCATCACCGTTGCGACAAGTGTATCACCTGCGAGCGATTTGCTTTCCAAAGCAGCGACGGCAGCGATGGCCATGATTTCGTCTCCATCGAGAACAGACCCGGCTTCGTCGCAGAGAAGCACGCGATCGGCGTCGCCATCATGAGATACTCCTACATCAGCACCTGTCTCGCGAACAATCTGCTCAATCACTTCAGCATGTGTGCAGCCGCAAGCTTCGTTAATGTTGATGCCACTGGGCTGGTTGTGAAAAGTCGTCACCTTTGCTCCGAGCGAGCGAAGAATCGTTTCGCTGGTCTGGTAGGCAGCGCCATTCGCTGCATCAAGAGCGATATGCAATCCGCGAAGCAATTCCGCATCCTCTACTCCCGCCCGAACGAAGTCGATGTATCTCTCTGCGGCATCCTCCATTGTGGAAATGCGACCGATCATGGAATCGGGATCCGCGCCTGAGTCCTCCAGCATGCATCGCTCGATTTCGAGTTCGACCGAATCATCGAGCTTGAATCCATCCGGGCCGAAAAATTTGATCCCATTGTCCGCAAAGGGATTATGAGAGGCGGAAATTACGATGCCAAAAGCAGCGCCTGTTTTCCGCGTAAGCATTGCGATAGCAGGTGTTGGGACGACGCCTGCGAGACGAACGTCGACTCCGCAGCTGGTCAGACCGGCCGCGATCGCACTTTCGAGCATGTCACCGGACTGGCGTGTATCTTTCCCGATAACCACAGTGGGCCAGGTTCGTTGCGATCCAGGATCGGGAATCAGCACTTTTGCCGCCGCCCGACCTAACCGAACCACACTACAAGGTGTCAATGGGCCTTCATTGGCACGACCTCGAATACCGTCGGTTCCGAAAAATTGTCGTTTTGATTCCGTCATGAAAAAGAAAGTTTCGGGCGCACGCCCTTTCACCGAGATTCCGCACCGGGATCAGTTGGCGGCATCATTCCCTGGAACGGGAGGCGCAAGCGGACCAAGCAATGTGTCATCCAGATTTGGCCCGTTCGTTGAGCGCGGCACAGGAGCCGTGGTCGTTCCTGGAACAGGGAAAGTCGGATTCTCGGCATCGAGGTGCGATTTGATCAGATACCAGATTGCGATAGCAACAAGAAGCGAGGCAAGTTTTCCGCGCAAATTCGACTGGAAAAAGGACTTAATCATCGTGCCCCTCCTCTTCCGACTCTTCGTCGTTGTGCTCTTGATTGCTCAACAACTCCTTCAGCCGAACCTTTAACTCCTCCTCGCCCAGATCGCGCTCCAGTTTTCCGCCAACGGCAATAGAAATGGCACCAGTCTCTTCCGAGACAACAAGAGCAATCGCATCCGACTCTTCCGTAATTCCCATCGCAGCGCGGTGACGTAGACCGATGCTCTGATCGCCAAGCTCTCTCTGGTTAAGCGGGAAAACGCATCCGGCACCCGAGATGCGTTCGTCTGCGACGCGAATCACCATCCCCCCATCGTGCAGCGTAGTCCCGCTGTAAAATATGGTGTTGACGAGTTCAAGAGACATCACGCAATCCATCTCCGTCCCTGTTTCGAGGTATTGCTTGAGATCGATACCGCGCTCCAATGCAATCAGTGCCCCAGTACGGCGACCGGAAAGGGTTTCTACCATCTCGATGAGATCATCGACAAAGCGAACACGAACCTCTTCCGTCAACGAGGAAAAGATCCGGTGACTTCCCAACTCAGCCAGCGCACGTCGTAGCTCCGGCTGGAAAATGATAACGAGGGCGATGGCCAGAAAAACAGAAACGTATTTGAGCAGCCATCCAATCACGGTAAGGTCGAGCCATTCCGAGAGCAAAGTCATGCCAATATACATTCCCACCAGCGCAGTAAAAATCCGGGCGCCGCGAGTGGCTCGGAAATACTTGTAGGTGCTGTAAATGATCGCCCAAAGAATCACGATCTCGAGAGCGTGCTTCCAATGTTGGGATATATAGAGGCCGACAGCTTCCATTCAGGAGGTGCGTAGTGCGCGACGTTAACCTACTACGGGATTGGTACGATTGCACCCTGGTAGACGCAGGAAAATCAATCTCGCTCGGGAAGAGCAATCGAAGCAGAGGCCAAAGCAGCAATTCCTTCGCCGCGCCCGACAAACCCCATCGTCTCGTTGGTCGTCGCCTTTATACCTACATCGCTGGAACCGATACCGAGAGCTACCGCAATTTCTTCTTTCATTGCCGTAGCGTGCGGCATGATTTTCGGCTCTTCAGCAATCAAAGTTGCATCGATGTTCTCGATGCGCCCACCCTTCTCCGAGACAAGTTCGGCGGCTTTTTCGAGAATCTTCAAGCTGCTGATTCCCTCAATCGATTCGTCTGTGGGAGGAAACCAGTAACCAATGTCGGGCTCACCAATCGCGCCAAGAACCGCATCGGCAATCGCGTGAGAAAGAACGTCAGCGTCGGAATGCCCTGCGAGTCCCCTATCATGGGCAATCGTAATCCCTCCGATGATAAGAGGGCGTCCCTTTGCAAATTGATGCACGTCGTATCCGATGCCGCTGCGATATCTCATGTCTGTTTTTACTATTTACTTTTCGATTACACCAAGCCGTCAAAGTTCAATTTTCCGTTGTGGGAGAGTATGCCCGACCTGTCTGAATGGACCCCTGACTGGCTCAACTCGACTTTGCCACCTCCACGCTCCAGCATGAGCTGGCCGGCGGCAATGTCCCAAATACTAATCATCTCCTCGACATAGGCGTCAAGGCGGCCGCAAGCAATGTAGGCAAGAGCGAGCGCGGCGCTGCCCATCATACGAGTCTTGCGGACACGGTGAGCGAAATTTTTGTATTTCTCCATCCCTGCGTCGATGGATTCCTTATTCTTCGAAAAGCCAATCGTCACGACCGCTTCGGATAATTCCGCCCGATTACTTGGCCGAATCGGCTTTCCATTCCGAGTTGCTGGCCCTTCAAAATCGACGGTAAACATTTCATCCATCATTGGATCGTAGATCGCTCCGATTTTCAATTCACCCGCCTGGCGCATCGCGATGGAAACGCAGAAATGCGGAAGGCCAAAAAAGAAATTTACGGTTCCGTCGATAGGATCAACGATCCATTCGGTATCGCTTTCCTGATTCCCCGCGATTCCCTCTTCCCCGTAGATGGCATGCTCGGGAAAGGTCTCGAGAATGCGTTTTTCGATCAAATCCTGACTCTTCACATCGAGGGCCAGCTTGATATCGTGGGTCAGCATTTCATCGACCTCGTGATCGCAACCAAAATTCTCGCGGAGAAGTGCACCAGCTTCACGGGCGGCGATGGTGGCCAGTTCGAGTTCGGGAGACATAGCAGAGAGAGTCGCAATCAGTGTGGCGCAGGATCACTTTTCCTCAACCGGAACCCAAGGCCAAAACCATCTTTCGATGTGGAATGCCAACCTCGATGAACTCATCTCCCACGATTTCGAAACCGAGCTTTTCGTAGAAACCAACCACGTTCGCCCGGGAATGAAGCGCAATAGCATCAACCTCTGCCCGTTTTGCTTCGATGATTGCTTCCTCCATGATTCGAAAACCGAGATATTCACTTTGGCGTGAAGGTTCCACTACGACCTGACGAATTTTCCATTTCTCCAAAAGCGGAATGACGATAAGTCCGCCAATGATCTCATCACCCTCACGGGCGACGAGATGGCGTTGGGTTTTTTCCTCCTCCAGATCAGCAGCCGAAAAACGAAGCCCCTGCGGCGCGCGCAGGATCGGCTCCCGTAGCGCGACCCAGTCTGAATATTCCGGGCCGTCTGGCTCAATCCACTGGAGTTCCACCAAATCAGTGGGCGTGGCAGAACTCTTCGAAACGATCGAGTCCTTTCTTGATGATGTCGAGACTGGTTGCGTAGCTCAGGCGAATCGACTGGTCATAGCCGAATGCTGCACCTGGCACTGCTGCAACGAGATAGCGAGAAAGGAGCTTCTCGGTGAGATTCATCGAATTCAGTCCGATCTTGGTCGTGTCGACGAGGAAGTAGAAGGCGCCTTCCGGCTCGACAACGTCGACATTCTTAATCCCTTGGAGGCGGCTCATCATATACTGACGGCGCATATCGTATTCCTCGACCATATCGGTGATCATATTTTGATCGCCCTGGAGTGCAGCAATTCCGCCCCACTGCGCAAACGAAGTCGGATTCGAAGTCGTGTGGCTCTGGATGATGCCGATTGCTTTGGCAATTTCCGGAGGAGCGGCTGTATAACCTAGACGCCATCCAGTCATGGAGTAGACCTTACTGAGGCCATTTATCGTGATCGTAAGATTCTTCGCCGCCTCGCTGACCGTAGCCGTGCTGACGTGCTTCTTGTCGTTGTAAACGAGCTTCTCGTAGATCTCGTCGGAAAGAATGATGATGTCCTCGGATTCAGCCACCTCGACGAGAGCTTCGAGTTCTTCCTTCGAATAAACTGAACCGGTCGGGTTGTTCGGGCTGTTGAGAATGAGCATGCGAGTGCGTCCGCTGATCGCCTCTTCAAATTCGTCAGCCGTTAGCTTCCAACCATTTTCCCGCTTCGTCTCGACGACATACGGTTCCGCACCAGAAAGGCGAACCATTTCAGGGTAACTCGTCCAATATGGTGCCGGGATAATCACTTCGTCCTCCGGATCGCAGCAGGCGAGGATCGCGTTGTAGCAGGAATGCTTCGCGCCGCAGTTGATCGAGATCTGGCTTTCCTCGTATTCCAGTCCATTTTCGAGAAGGAATTTGGCGGCGACGGCCTCTTTCAGTTCCGGGATACCAGTTGCTGGAGTGTATTTGGTTTTCCCATCCTGAAGTGCCTCGATGCAGGCGTCCTTGATATGCTGGGGAGTGTCGAAGTCAGGCTCACCAGCACCGAAGCTGGCAACGTCCTGGCCCTCGTCGCGCATCTTTTTCGCGGCGGCGGTGATAGCAAGAGTTTGGGAAGGGGCGATTTCTGAAAATTTTTCGGCGATGAAGCTCATGTCTGTTATCTACTTAAGGCTGGGTTCTGCACCGCTCCAACCAATCTGTCCCTGACCCGCTCCCAGCCAATCTTGCGATTCGATTCGGAGTGCGTCTTTCGAACAGGTAGCCTTCACGATACATCGGACCCGCATGACAGGAATCAGGTGATGGCTTTGAGAAAGACTCGACCGCAACTCCGTATCAATGCGGAACGTTCTACTACCCGATCTGCCCAGAGATTCAAGGAAAATGCACCATTGATCGAATTTTTCGTCCCTTTCTGGAGCAAAGCTGCATTCCGCGTTGCGAATCGCTTCTGAACCCGCTATCTCTTACCCCGTATGGCGGGAACAGAGAACATCCATGCCTTTTTTGGTAACGATGAAGCCCGGGTCAAAGAAGCGGCCCTGCGGCTATCGCAGAAAATTGCACCAAAAGACGACGAATTTGGCCTCGAAATTGTCAGCGGAGCTGCCGACAACGCTGATCATGCCGTCCGAATTGTCGGAAGCACGGTCGAAGCAATTCAGACCCTGCCCTTCTTCGGCGGAGAAAAAGTTGTCTGGCTCCAGGGCGCGAATTTTTTCAGCGATAATCAGACCGGCAAAGCCGAATCGACCTTGCGAGCCGTCGAATCATTGACCGGATTACTCGAAGCTGGAATACCTCCCGAAGTACAACTCATCATCAGCGCGACAGAGGTGGATAAGCGCCGCGCCTTTTACAAGCGCATCAACAAGCTGGGGAGCGTCGAAACCTTTGACCGGGTCGACACCTCCAAGCCGGGTTGGGAAGGCGAAGTCATGTCGCATGTTGCAGGACGGGCGGAAGAAATAGGGTTGAACTTCGAAGGTAGAGCACTGGAGCGATTCGTTCTCATGGTCGGCGCTGATTCTCGCATTCTCGACAGCGAAATGGAGAAACTCTCCCTCTACGTCAATGACCGCGCCGCGACCGAGGAAGACATCAGCCAGATTGTTGCGACAAGCCACCTCGGAGTCGTTTTCGAAATTGGCGATGCCATCGCCAAAAAAAACCTACCCAAGGCAATCGATCTCATCGAACGCCAGTTGCGACAGGGAGAAAACGCAATCGGCATTCTCCTGGCCGCAATCGTTCCCCGCGTCCGAAATCTGCTTCACGCCCGCGACTTGATGGAACGTCACGGTCTCCGCGCCAGCGGACGATACCCGGCTTTCGCGAAACAGATCGAAGCACTTCCCCGCTCCGAAACCGCCCACTTGCCGAGAAAAAAAGACGGCGGCATTTCCGCTTATCCGATCTTTCTAGCGGCTCAGGTCTCGAACCGCTTCACATCAGATGAGCTCCGCTCTGCTCTGGAAGCCTGCCTCGAGGCGAATGAAAGATTGGTTACCTCCGGTCTCGAGCCACACCTGGTCCTCCACGAGCTGGTCGCGAAGATTCTCGCCAAACCTGCATGAAGTCCCACTGAATCATTCTCTGCCTCATTGTTCCGGCCTTATTGATGCGAAGCGGAACTTGCAGAAGCAACTATCACGGGAAAAACTTCACCTGGCAGAACAAAACTTGAGCTCAAAGTTCAAGACGCATCAGGCTCCCCTCAATCGGTTAAACTAGCGATCGATGATTCGGATTTCGACATTAGAGCAGATGCCAAGGGTCTACTATCAAGCTCCATAATTCGCGATGAAGAGAACGATATCACCCTTTCCATTTCAGTCGCTTCATCATATTCTGAACGCAACCATGAAACAGAAGCCATTGATTCTCTGGGCCTTTTCTGGGGCTATCTTTGCTACCAGCGCTTTGGGTGAGCCCCGTGCCTTTACTTCGAAGGAAGGAAAATCTTTCACCGCAGAGCCGATCAAAGTGACGGCCACAGAGGCGGTCTTTAAGCGAGTCGGTGCCTCTAACGTTACAGTTCCGATCAATCGATTCTTGCTGGAAGATCAACAATATCTCAAGCAGTGGGCCGAAGAGGAAAAGAAGAACCGCATCCCAAAAGTCGAGATCCACATCAATACGAACAAGCGGGATCGCCGTCAGGATAATGCCTACGAAGACCGCAAAGGAGAGTTCCAATTTGAAATCGCGATTGAAAACGAAGAACGAAATTTCGATTTGAAGGGTGCCACTGCAACTTTGATCGCGATGGGCTCAGATATGGATTATGACAACACGGGACAGGGCGTCGTCATGGAACGCACCGAGTTCAAGAAGATCGATATCGAAGAAGGCAAAACAACAACCGTCAAAGGCAAGCTGGTGCGGTTCGAGTACGACAAACGTGGCTACACCCACGGCGAGAAGTACACCGGTTACCTTTTTCAACTGCGCACCGCGCAGGGGAAGATCATCGAAATACGTGGATCAACGCCGCGCATCGAAAATGACGCGGAGTTGATCCTGAAATTAAAGCAGGATGAAGCCTTCGACGAGCGCACTTTCAAGTCTCTCGCCGGGTCGGTCATCCGTCGCTAGTCAGCCCGTGAAAAAGCGCTTCGCTTTCGCAAAAAAGCTTTCGCCAACCGGGTGATTTTTCTCGGTGATCGTTTCGGAAAACTCGCCGAGCAACTTTTCCTGCTCCTTGCTGAGCTTGACCGGCACTTCGACCTGAACATTGACGAGCAGGTCTCCTTTCCGGCCTGTCTGGAGGTCAGGGAGCCCTTTCTCGCGGAGCCGGAAAATGGTATTCGTTTGAGTTCCCGGAGCTACTTTCACCGAAGCTTTCCCGTTCAAGGTCGGGACAATCAATTCACCACCGAGAGCTGCGAGGGTAAACGGAAGAGGCACCTTACAATGCAGATCTGACTCGTCACGCTCGAAAACTTCATGCTCCTTGACGTGGATAACAACGTAGAGATCGCCGGCAACTCCGCTCTGTCTCCCGGCATCGCCGTGACCAAGCGATCGAAGACGACCACCTTCCATGATACCCGGAGGAATTTTCAATTTGATCCGACTGCTCCCTTTGACGCGTCCCTCACCGGAACAGGCCGTGCAGGGATTGGAAATGCTCTCCCCGCTTCCGCTGCAATCGGGACAGGTTTGCTGAACCTGAAAGAAACCGCGACTCGTGATGACCTGGCCTATACCACCGCAGGTCGAACAGCTGCGCACATCCGAAGAGCCTCCCTCTGCTCCCGATGACTCACAGCTTTCACAACCAACTAGGCAGTCGATCTTGAGTTCCTTCTCCACGCCAGTGGCAGCTTCTTCCAATGTGATCTGAAGATCATACCGCAAATCTGAACCTCTCTTGCGACGCTCGGCTC
>JAKMGR010000515.1 GCA_022424805.1 Verrucomicrobiales bacterium | reverse complement strand
TCCCATGACGGGAGAACAGCACTGGGTCCACAAGCTGAATGACATTCCGCAAACGGGATATGAGGGAGAAGGCCAGGGCGACTCGTTTGGCTTTTACAAAAACTCCGGGCTCGAGTTTGATCCCATTGATATCCTTCACAAAGAGGGTGATCGGATCGCGTTATCTCGTTGGCTGATTTCCTCCGACGGAAAAGACGTCGATGTGGATACTTGGAACGCCTTTGCCCGGCTCAATACGGGAAACGGCGAAGTCTATGCCCCTCGCGGGACGTGGACCTATGGCTTTCGACAAATTCACCGATTCGGCAACGAAGCCTTCCGTCGTTCGCTCTGTGTCTACCGCGACAACACTATCGTCGGTGCGCTCGACAGCACGACCGCTCTCTATCGCCGCGATTTTGACCTGGCGGGCGGGGAAGAGTTTAAGAGCAAGTGGATCACGGGATGGGAAGCTGCTCAAAAAGGACGCAAAGGAGAAAGACCCTACCGAAGTGATCGGGTAGCAGAGAAGGCGATGTGGAAGGTAAATCCCTGGGCCGAGGACGACTCAAAGGAAGCTCTCCTGAAGTCGACTACGATGGAAGGCCAGGCGCAGCTTGAGAACAAGATCTACGGTATGGTGATGGACAATTCCAACCGACTCTATGTGGCACACCAGGACGGCACCTTGAAAATCATCAACACCGAAGACGGAAGCGAACTTTCAGAGCACAAGGTTGCGGCTCCGATCTGGGATGGCCTAGCACTTGCGAACGGGAATCTGTTTCTCAGTGCTGCGGATGGCAGGCTGATTTGTCTGGGGGAGAAGAACTGAGAGAAAAAGTTGCTTTCCTACGTTGGCGTAGAGTTAAACACGATCTACATCACGAATCGCAGCTTCTCGTAAGCTGCTTTCTCGCGCTCCTCTTCCTCCACCGCAGCGGCGAGTTCATCAAATCCGAACATGGTTTTCACACGGTGAGTGAGTAGGGCTCGGTCATAGGGGACATCGCCGGCGGTCCAGTAGTCGGGTTTGTTAGGAGTCGTCCGCGAGACTTTCATGGGGCCGTATTCATCTACGACGTTGGGGAGATTTCGCCAGAGTCGCAGGTGTTGCCGATGGGATCTGACGGCACGCTTCACTAATTCGGGATATCCGTAGTCTGCCAGATCGGCGACGGCTGCGGCGTGATTGATGATGTGGACAAGGCCACCATACCCTGCGCGATTGATCTCCGGCTTCTGGTTGATTGCCTCGTCAAAGACTGCGATGGCCATGCCTTCGATATTCTCGTATTCCGGTGTGTCATCCTTCTCAGGGAGCTTGATCTTGTTCCCGTGAATTCGCCCCTTCTCCTTTCCGTAGTAGCCGTTGCCCGATGTCGCGTTGATAAAGAGCTTCATCAGCTTGATAATGCCATCGACCACGGCAGGAGTCGCCAGATCGGGGTGCTCTTTTAATGCTCGGATTGCAAGCGATCCGAAGATAACGTTGTGGCCCGACTGCCGTGGTTCATCGATGCTCTTTTCCAGTGTTTCCGCGATTCCGTCGATCAGGGATTCATCAGGCTTCTGTTTTGGAAACGCTTCGAACAACTCGGGGTCTGACAGTTTTGTCTTTTTTGACATCCTTTTTCCAAAGACCGATTCTCCCCCCATGACTCGACCGAGGTCGTCCTCAATTCCCCGGAACACTTCCGGGTCGAGATCGGGACGTTGTTCACCGACGAAGTATCCGGCGATAAGGGACGCGCCGAGGTGTCCGGCCATGGAGTTCATGTGATGAGCACGGGCCATGGCGTTGAGGCCTTTCGATAGGTATTCGTGAGCGATCATCAGGAATTTTGTTCTATTTCCGAATGCAATAGAGGTGCGTTCGGCTTCGCAGATAGAGTGCATCGCCGCTGACCGCTGGTGATGCCATGAAGCCATCACCGATTGTATTTTCTGCTACCTTTTCATATTCCGGTGAGGCTTTGATTACAGTGGTCTTCCCTTCCTCACTGCAAAAATAGAGGTTTCCGTTGGCGACGATGGGAGAGGACGAATAATTTCCGCCAATCCGTTCGGCCCATTTTACGTCACCCGTTTTGGCATCCCAACACGTGCCGATCCCGCCATCGCTGATCGCGTAGATATGATCACCAACCAGCTGAAGCGAAGGTTTTTTTGGTACGCCTTTCTGCAGTCTCCAGAGAACGGATGACTCATCAAGAACGCCGCTATTGGTTCCTGACAAAGCCACGAGATACGGCTTCGCAAATC
The DNA here is from genome assembly GCA_022424805.1 of Verrucomicrobiales bacterium. Taxonomy (GTDB): domain Bacteria; phylum Verrucomicrobiota; class Verrucomicrobiia; order Verrucomicrobiales; family DEV007; genus Arctic95D-9. The sequence continues at coordinate 967 of JAKMGR010000515.1, read as the reverse complement.
CGGTGGGTGCATAAACGGTATCGCCGCGAATCACCGGGCGCGTGCTTGCGGAATGATTGGAGTGCTCGTCGTAGCGCCAGATTTCTTCTCCGGTCTTCGGGTCGTATCCGTAGATCGCTTTGGCACCTTGGCTGATGAGGATTTCTTTTCCTCCGAGAGTTACGATATGAGGCGTCGCGTATCCCTTTCTCAGATCTCCATCTGCCTTGGGCTTTCCGTCCTCATCAAGATCCTTGAAATCGACGGAGCGTTTAGTTTTCCAAACCGTCTTGCCGGTCTTTTTGTTCATCGCGAGAACGAACTGAACATCGGCGCCGTCGTAGGGAAGGATGATCAGGTCTCCGTAAAGAATGGGCGAAGATCCTGCGCCGCGAAAATGGTCGCACTCGATGTCTTCTCTAGTCCAGAGCACCTCAAAGGTTTGGGTGTCGAGACAGGCTGTTCCCGGAGAACCCCAGGTAAGATAGACCCGCCCCTCTTCAATCGCAGGAGTAGGGGAGGCGTAGGTGTTGAACTTGTGCGCGAACTGCGGCTCGACAACATCGAAGAGCTTTTTGTTGAAGAGGGCTTTCCCTGTCTCCTTGTCGAGGCAGAGGGCCGAGAGCTCTTTTCCGTCTGGAGTTGCCGTCGTCAGCCAAACTTGATCTCCGAAGATCACTGGTGATGACCAGCCCAAACCGTGGATTTCGGTCTTCCAGGCGATGTTTTTTCCCTCTCCCCACTCTGTGGCAATTTTGGCATCGTGCGCGACTCCGTCGCCGTTGGGGCCACGAAATTGCGGCCAGTTTTCGTCGGCTAGGATCAGGGAACTCGAAAGAAGCAAGAGTGAGAGAGTCAGTTTCATAAAAGGAATCGATTCGGTTGTTTCAGCGAAAATGCCTGAGATTCGGCAATGGCGACAGCAGAAACTATCCATGAAAACGGTAGGGGACCCGTGCGGATTTTCGTCCAAAGTGCCCCATGGCAG
>JAKMGR010000498.1 GCA_022424805.1 Verrucomicrobiales bacterium | reverse complement strand
TGCTCAAACTATTCCTTGCCCTCCACCGCCTTCACTTCACCCGGAGGTTGCTGTTGCGATTCCCGCTCCAAACAAATCAAGGTATTCTTTCCAAACTTGGTAAAGAATCGACCGCCTGAAATCTGATCTACGACCGGGAGGCAGTAATTTGGCTCCCTGTTATCCGAGTATTTCACGATCCCCTGCCAGAGAGATTCTGCCGAACCGGGTACGGAAATTTCATCGGGCATGACCTCCTTGAGAAAAGCCTCGAGTTCCACCGGCCAACGAGAAAAGCCGACCTCATTTCCCGTGATTGCATTGACGAGGCGCACCCCGCTTTTTCCGCGCACCACCAACTGGTTTCCTGATTTTGCGACGCGGATTGGACCGCCCAGATCCCGGCAATTAATCATCTGGGTTCGCTCGTTGGCAAAGTCCGCATGGTGCAGTTCCTGTCCATCAACAAACCAGACATGATTCCCGACACGACCGACATACGAACCTCGGGCGGGCAGTTCCGTCGAGGCAACTGGCAGTCTCACAGAAATCCGCCGAATACTGCCTTGGCGCATCAGCCAGAGATATCCGTCCTCCAAACGCGCATGGGATGGATCACCTTCTGCAACACGCTCCTCGGCCCAGTGACCCGCAGGATTCACCAACTCGGTGCCACCGGAACCCCGAATTACGCTGGAAGAAAAATCTGCGTTGTTCCTTTCGTTCACAGAAAGAAAGTCAAATCTCACAGGGGAATTCACGGCGGCGAGAGAAACCTCATCGTCATCCGAACCGTCACTTCCCTCCGTTCCGTTTGCAGGATCAGTCTCGCGCTTCTTGCGCAGCCGTATTGGAAAAGTCATTTCCGACTGCCCGGATAGAGTCCAGACCGACTCGCCTGTTTCGAGATCGAAAACTCGTGATTTCTGCCCCCAGGCAAAGACCAATCCTTGATCCACTGATAAACCGCTGTTGATCGAGATCACCTTTCGGACCGCGTCTCTTTCCTCTTCCTCAAGCGCATTGTGCCAAAGAAGTTTTCCCGAAACTGAATTGAATGCAGCGAGATTTCCACTGACCGGGTCAAACCCCACCACCCGGGCTTCCCCTACACGAAATCGAATATCAGGGGCCGCGCCCTGCTCGCGATCGTGCTGGCACTGTGTCGGGTCAAAAGGCAACTCAGCGGCCCAGACTGCAGAGCCGTCTTCGACGGAATAGGCCCGCATTTCATTTGCCACCTGCAGAAACAAAAGCTCCCCATCTACAGCAAAATCGCGAGCAAGTTTTACAGCCTGCTGCGGAGTAGTCGTGTCCTCAACTGTTGCTGCGGGCGCATCTGCAAAAAACAATTTCGGCTTCCCAGTCGAAATCCGCTCCGAGGAAGCAAAGCGCTCTTTCCACACAAGCCGGCCACTGACCGGATCGAGGGCATAGACGACATCGCGATTATCAAGGACGAGGACAGTTGATGGCGTCGCTCGAACCTGAACTAAGCTTGAGCCGGCCTCTACTGAGAACGCCCAACCCATATCGCTATTCCCGGATACAAATTCTGCTTCTCTCGTCCCTCCATTGAGGGTTTCTTCGGCGACTGGCTCCAGAAGCTTCTTTGCCCCACCCAGTGAGAGCGACATCCCATCCGGAAACTTTATCGTATCAAGCTCAGACTCGGCGGCTGTTTTCTGCACACTCGCAAGTGCCTCCCGAGCCTCATCGGATCTCCCGAGAGTCTGCAAGACGATCGCACGCGCCCAATCCGTCCAAGCCCGGTGAGCGAAGTCTTCCGAGTCACGATGCACGGATTCAAGCATGGGCAGGACTTCCTCAAAACGTCGCACATCCCGAGTCGCGATAAGCCGCGAGATTGATCTCCAGTATGAGGCAGCGAAATGACGCTCCAGTAAAGCCAGAGACGGCTCGCCCAGATCGACACCACCGTCCCCGTCACGAAGGGTTCTCACTACAGATCGAAATTTCTCCTCGGCTCCGATCACGGCGAGCAGCGTGAAACGTTTTTCCCAGCTGAAGACATCTTCCGGCACGAGGCGATTCACCGCCTCAAGAGCCCCCTCAGCCTCACTTAGAAACCCGTATTCGATCAACACCTCGACAGCTTCCTGCACGAGTTGCGCATCAGTGATCTCGCGAAGCTCGGCTCCGGTGACAAGATCGCGAGCAAGGTCGGCTCGATCGCTGCGATGATAGACCAGAGCCAGTCGGAGATCGTATTCCGCCTGATTTCTGGGATCCTCGACAGCGAGCAATTTAAGTTGCTCTTCCACCTCTCCTGACGAAGCCGGATCCGACTCGAGCATGCCAACAAGAAACCTCCGTAGTCGAACTCGGAGAGCGCGCTCCAGGGTCGCCTCGCCAAGTCGCTCGCGAACAGAACTGGCGTCACGATCGGTGAGGAGACGCTGCTTTCCAATCTCACAGAGAATGACGAATTTCTCGACCTTCTCTTCCGGCCACGCATCCCGAGAAAAAGAAAATCGATTCTGCTCCCGGGCAAAGAATTCATCGAGCCGCTCTAAACATTCGTAGGCACCGACAGATGCCTCGAGCCATTGTGCATAACGCTCTGGTGTATCGGTCAATTCCCGCATCTTGGGAACAAAAGCATCCGTAGCGGCGAGATCACCCAGTTCCCCGACAACTTCAATTTCCAACAATCCCAAATCAAAATCGAAACCCTCTGCCTTACCTCGAACTTCCAGTAAACGGCGCGCAGGAACGTAGAAAGATTCGCTGATCAGGAATTCCACGAAATCACGAACCTGCTCTGGCGGAGATTTTTCTGGAGTAAGGTTCCTGAACATCGCACCCAATTCATCCCTCCGATCACCTGCCGCCCAGATTTCAGCAAGTTCGCGCGCAACGCTGAGCTCGGCGGGATGATTACGAACGTATCGGGCAAGATAGATTCCAGCAGCGTCAATACGTTCGATGCCGCGCAAATAGCGCTGCAACTCGAGTATTCGCTTTGACGCTTCGTCTTTGTCGAGGCCTGCAATAACGGCCGCGAAATCCTGTTCTGCGTCAGCATCTTTCCCAAGAGCGTAGCGAGCTTTTACGAGGCGAAACCGCAAGTCGGTCCGCTCCGGCTCTTCTTCCAAACGCAGGGAAAGAAACGCCTCCGAGACATCGGGCGTTGCCAGCACTTCCAGCAAAGCGAGAGAACGAGTTTCCACAGCGCCACCACTTCCCATGATCGCGGCCGCTGCTACGAGAATGGCGCCGGCCTCCGCCTTCTTTTCGCTCGCGTTCAACAACTCGGCATACTCCAAGGCCGCGCTCTCGTTTTTCGGATTTTCTTCAAATACTTTCCGATAGTCTGCCAGCATTTTGAGGCGCTCTTCTTCGGATGCGATCACCGACACCCGAAAGGTCATCGCTTCCTGCCTGCGCCAATGATCTGGAGCAAGCCGTTCCAATATCCCATCAAGAATTTTCCCGGCTTCGACTCGATTCCCGATTTCAGCCTGGGCACGAGCGAGAAGCATTTCGACTTCCAGTTTCTGGTCTGTAGCAAGCCCATCTTCGAGTGCCAGATTCAGCGCTTCAAGGCTCAGGTTCCAAAAAGAATATCGCTGCATCAGCCTCGCGAGACTCAGGTATGTTTCAGCAGTTTGCACCTCGACAGCGAGCAGGGCAGCAAGTTTTTCGGAAGCGATAGCACGACCACTTTCAGACTCAGAACGCTGGAGTAGCTCCTCGAGCCACTGATTCCGCTTCGCAGGGTTCGGTTGTAGATCGATCGCCCGGGAAAGAGCTTCGAGAGAACGCACGTCTCCCTTTTCTTCCAGAAACTGAAAGAGCAGATATTGCAGCGGAGCAAAATCACCGTGCTTGGTGGAAGCGGAAGTGAGCAATTCTCCGACCCCTTCCCGCTCCGTTTTCGTCAGTATCCGAATGAGGACCACCTTTGCACCTGGATCGTCGGGATACTCTTCAATGTGGTTACGATAGAGTCCAACCAATTCGTCAATACGGTTTGCGTCGGCATACAGACGAACCAGGGCGTCAAGCGGCAAGGGAAGCATCGAGTCGTAATGCAATGCCGTGCGTAGACTGAGAGACTCAGCGGAGAATCCCTCCACCGTTTTATCCTGGGCATACGAGGAGGAGCTCCCTAGCAAAACCACCAGAGCGAGACCAAAAGCGAGAAGCAATTTCAGTTTGCAAAGCGCTGTGCCCTGATGACTTCGCACTGCTATATCTGCGGTTTGCATTCGAAATAGATTGCACAAGCGGGCTCAGACGCTGACCGTTTCGGGAATTGCCTTAAGCACGGACTCGACCAGTTGATCAATGTTGCGCGATTCTGCTTCGCCCTGGAAATTGAGAATCACTCGGTGCCGTAGAGCAGGAAGAGCGACTCGTTTCACATCATCGATCGATACCGCAGTTCTGCCATCAAGAGCACAGACCACCTTGGCGCCGCGAATCAATGCCTGCATTCCACGAGGACTCGCTCCATAACTGACATATTCCCCGACTTCGGCCGTTTTGGACTCACTTTCCGGATGGGTCGCCAACACGATATGCGCAGCATATTCGGTGACATGGTCAGCCACTGGAACTCGTGCCACGATTTTCTGAAACTCGATCAGTTCATCTCCGCCGAGCACCTCCTTCAAATCCGGAGCGTCAAATCCTGCGGTGCGTTTTGCAATCTCCACTAGGGTCTCTTGGTCCGGAAATGGAACGCGCAGTTTGAAAAGAAAACGGTCAGCCTGCGCTTCGGGAAGCGGATAGGTTCCTTCCATTTCCATGGGGTTTTGCGTCGCCATGACGAAAAACGGCTGCGGCAGGGCCATCGTATCGCCCCCGGAAGTGACAGCACCTTCCTGCATCACTTCAAGTAGAGCTGCCTGCGTCTTCGGAGTGGCACGGTTGATCTCGTCGACAAGAATAAGGTTGGCGAAAACGGGACCTTTTTCGAAGTGCATCACGCGGCGACCTTCATCATTCTCGTTCACGATATGCGTTCCAAGAATATCGGCAGGCATCAAATCCGGCGTGCACTGAATTCGTCCCGGACAGAGTCCCATCACTTTCGACAAGGTCTGCACGAGAAAGGTTTTACCCAGACCGGGCACCCCCTCAAGCAGGATGTGGCCTCGGGAAAAGACCGCAGCGAGCGTATCCGTGAGCAACTCGTCGTAACCAACAATCGCTTTCTGGATTTCGGACTTCAGTTCGTCGAACTTGGCCTGAAATCGCTCCAGATCGGGCTCTAATTGAGATGAGGGTTCGTCATTCATAACGGGAAAATTGGAAAAATCAGTCGGAGTTCTCAGCCTGCTCGAATTGGCGGCGAATCGCAGAGAAGTAACGTATAACATGTTGCCTCCGCGATCTTGGGATAGCCTTGCCGTCAAGAGCCTGCTCCTCGGCACTGAGAAATTCGGTCACGATCTCCTGCCGGGATCGGGTTGCATTTTCACGCCGGGCCTCGCCCTCGACTGCGCGAACGGTTGACTCTCCGTCGTCGTTGATCTGCGCTCCTACCTCGGAGTCCTTTGCCACTTTCAAGGCATCTGTTTCGTTATCAAACATCTCTGCCGTTCCCGTGCCAGCCTGGTTGCCTCCTCGTCCTGCCTGGTTCGAACTACCCCCCTCGGACATTGCAACACCGCCACCGTTACTGGATTCGCCTGGCTCTTCTCCGGGAACAGGTGCTGCGAGTAAACCTCCGGATCCTTTGCCGTCCTGTGCCTTGTCAGAAAGACTCATCCCCGCGCCGTCACCACCTGGCTCTGGATTTTCGCCTGGCACCGGAGCCTGCAATCCCTCGGGCTGGGCCTTGCCGCCCTCTTGGTTGGAATTGCCCGCACCAGGCACCGGAGCATTGTTTGGCTGCTTCCCTTTCGCGCCCTCCTGCTGTGCCAACGACGGCGAACTGCCGTCCTGGCCACTGGACATCATCTGAGGAGTCAGGAGCTTCTGCAAATCCTCTGGAATATTTGCATCGAGCGCCTGGAGCCCTGACGGAGCGGCTCGATCATCGCGATTTTCTTCTGCGATCTTTTCCATATGCTGCAATTCACTTCCACTGACCTCGCCACCGGCATCACGAAGTGAGCTGGCCAACTCCTCCAGCTTCTCCTGTGCTTTTTCCCGTTCTCCGACAAATCGAAAATGCTTGGCCAGTTCCTCAAACTCACGAGCCGCAGGTCGAGGCTGAGCATCGAGCATCTTTCTCGAAGCATTCCCGATCCGTTCACCAGCTGGCCGCGTCTGGTCTTCGTCAGTGGACTTGTTCGCAATCCTTTCAAGCGCACCCGTCATCCGCTCCTGCGTGTCGCGAGTGA
>JAKMGR010000453.1 GCA_022424805.1 Verrucomicrobiales bacterium | reverse complement strand
ACAGCAACTGCCTCGAAGAGCTCGAAGAAAATGAACTCGACGAATCCGAAGAGGGCGAATCCGAAGAGGGCGAGTCCGAAGTCGGCGAAAACATGATGGTCGACGAACCTCTCCACGGGGATGAAATCTCCGAGGAAGAGGAGGAGGGAGAACACCCCTTCGGCGAAAAAATCGCTGATCTCACCGAAGTTGGGCAAACCTTCCTACTTTGCGAAGGAGGCAAAGGCGGAAAAGGAAACTGGAATTTCCGCACTGACACCAACCAGGCGCCCATCGAGTTCACGATGGGAGAGCCGGGCGGAGAAGGCTGGTTCAATCTCGAGCTGCGTCGTATTGCCGACGTCGGTCTTGTCGGGTTTCCCAACGCCGGCAAATCCACATTGCTGGGCGCGCTTTCCAACGCGGCCCCGAAAGTGGCGGCCTATCCATTCACGACCCTGAAACCCATGGTCGGAGTCGTCGAGTTTCCCGGGTTCATGCGCGCTACCGTCGCGGACATTCCTGGATTAATCGAGGGCGCTCACGATAACGTTGGGCTCGGCCATGACTTTCTCCGTCACATCAGCCGCTGCTCCGTCTTTCTTTTCGTCGTCGACACGGCAGGAGTCGACCAGCGAGATCCCATCTCCGACATTCAGATTCTTCGAAAAGAGCTTCGACTCTATGATGAAGAACTCGGAGAACGCCAATGGCTCATCGTCGCTAACAAGATCGACTTGGAAGAATCAGAAATGTATCTCAACGCCATGAAGGCCCGTTTCCCGAAGCAGGAAATCTTTCCCATCTCGGCCCAGAATGGGGACGGGATCGAGGACCTAAAAAAACGACTCTGTGAGATTTCGGGAAAAAGGCCGGAGTAACTCACCGAAACCGTCTCAAGCACGATGCGAATAGAAACCACAGTGGAGATGCGCGTCCCTCTTCGGTAATCTATCTTACACGAATCACTCCGTTCATTGCCATCCAGTGGCCCGGAAAGGTGCAGAGATAGGGATAGTCGCCCGGTTCTTCCGGGATACGGAAATGCAAGGTGTGCTCCGAGGAAGGATTGATGACCGGGATAAAATGCAGCACTTCGGGAACATCGGGGCTGTAGTGTTTTTTTCCGGCATCGGGATCGTTCAACATTTTGAAAGATGCTGCCCCGACTTTTTGCATCGCCCCGGGTGAGACGATCACAAGATTGTGCGGCATCACATCTGTGTTGCGCAACTTTAGGGAGATCGCCTCACCGGGCTTCGCCGTCAGTTCATTCTGCGCATACTGAAGACCTCCGATGGCGTCGACAACCAATTCCCGGGCTCCTTCGGTGACTTTGCCTGACTCTGTATTTCCCGAACTTTCCTCTGGCTTCGCAACTCGATGAGCAATCGCTGTGGGGATTCCTTCGCGAGGAGGCTCCAATCCATCGCCTGCGAAATAGTCTCCCTGAAACATCGGGGACACGAAGAGATCAGTTTTGAAAGCGTGCCCATCTGCCGCGACAAGATGCATTCTCAGGTGAAGCTGCATGACCGGCCCCATATCTGGCATCTCAATAAAAATGGAATCGTTCTCTTCCAACAACGTCACCGAACGAACAGCCACTGGATCATGCCCTAACTCTCGGCGATGCTTAGCCAAAAATTTAGGAGATCCATAGCGCTTCGCATACTCGTAGTTCCAGCAGCGGGCAAAGTAACGGGAAACGTAACCCCATGATTTGGAATCGAGTTTCGTAGCAAAATTGATGCGAATGCCATTCGACCTCACCTCAAATCCACTGCGTTTGTAGACTGATCCACCTGTGTAACGAACCCGGTGAACACATCCGTCTTTCCCAGAATGATCTCCCCAACCGTCCAGACCAATCAAAATCTGCCTACTGATCCAAGCATGGCAAGAAAATGAAAAGTTGCAGACCCCATTCCCTGTTTGCTTTCATTCAATCCTGACTTACTTTTCATAACTGCAGGGATGAACCGCATTTTCATCATTTCGATTATTAGCAACGCAATTACTTTTGGCGCTGCCAGCATTGGCTAGAGCACCAGGTGATTTCGAATCGCTCTATTTATCCTCCCTGCCTGAGCGAACCGAATCGGGATCACCTCCTACCGGAGAAAGCACGTCCTTTATCCCGACATTCAACCCCATTAGGTCACGCATCGAACCCTGTTGGGTCATCGACGTAACCCTGTCAGGCCTTTTTAATACCATGAGCACCCATCCCGAAGTGAAACTCTATGATACGACCCTGCGAGACGGCACGCAGGGCGAAGGCGTCAATTTCAGCTCGCTCGACAAAATTCGAATTGCGGAGGAGTTGGACGAGTTTGGGATGCATTACATCGAGGGTGGTTGGCCAGGCTCTAACCCGAAGGACGTTTCGTTTTTCGAGCGCGCTGCGGATCTCGATTGGAAAAATGCGAAGATTGCCGCCTTCGGCAGTACCCGAAGAAAAGGCACCCCGGTCGAGGACGACCCGCAGGTAAAGCTGCTGCTCGATGCCAATACTCCAGCGATTACGTTTTTTGGAAAGAGCTGGCGCCTGCATGTCACTGAGATCCTGACTACTACAGAGGAAGAAAACCAGGCGATGATTCGCGAGACTACTCGCTACCTTAAGGAAAACGGTCGCGAAGTCATTTACGACGCCGAGCATTTTTTCGATGGCTACAAGGATTCGGCGGAGCACGCTCTCGCAACTCTGCAGGCAGCTAAAGACGGCGGCGCGGATTGGGTCGTACTCTGCGATACCAACGGCGGGACAATGCCGGATGAGGTCGCTGAAATCACGGAAGTGGTAATGCGCGAAATCGGTATCCCGGTTGGGATCCACACGCACGACGATACGGGCGTAGCAGTAGCAAACGCGCTCGCCTCGGTCCGGGCCGGGGCAACTCAAATACAGGGCACAATTAATGGATACGGCGAACGAGTCGGGAACTGCAACCTGACGACAATGATCCCGAACCTCCAACTCAAAATGGATCGGCCCGTCGTTCCCAATATCGACAAGCTGACGGGGCTCGCCCATTTTGTCGACGACCTTGCCAATTGTGCTCACAACATCAGGGCTCCTTATGTCGGGGCGACAGCCTTTGCCCATAAGGGAGGCATGCACGTTAATGCTGTTCAGAAAGTCGCGCACAGCTTCGAGCACGTGGAGCCGGCAACAGTTGGCAACCGCCAGCGCATTCTCGTTTCGGAGCTATCAGGGCAGTCAAATGTCCTGATGAAAGCGGAAGAACTCGGGCTCCACGTGAAAAAGGGCAGCGATGAAGCGAAAGCAATTTTGCACAACCTGAAAGAACTGGAAGAACAGGGCTACGAGTTTGAGGCTGCTGAGGCGTCCTTTGAACTTCTCATTCGCCAGCACCTCAAAACCTACAAACCGTTTTTCGAATTGCACGAATACCACTGCACGTTCCGACGTGACGGAGACCGAAACTACGATACTTGCTCGGCAACGGTAAAGCTGACCGTGAATGGCGTGGAAGAATACCGCGTTGCTGAGGGAGACGGACCTGTCAATGCGCTGGACGGAGCTTTGCGAAAGGCACTCCGAGATCACCATCCTGAAATCGACGGGATGGAGCTCGAGGACTACAAGGTCCGCATCATCGACAGTCATCAGGGAACTGCAGCGAAAACTCGAGTGCTGATTCTCAGCTCGGACGGGAAAGACGAATGGGGAACGGTCGGAGTGAGTTACAATATTATCCAGGCCAGCTGGCGCGCATTGGTTGACTCGGTGGAGTATTTTCTCGCCAGCCAAAAGTAGGGGGCGAAGTAGCGGGATTGGGAACAATTCCGGGCGCATCACTTGAATTCGGCGGAAGATTTTCATCTTCCACGAGGCGCTTGTGGTATGATCACAGGATGAATTCCTCTTCCCTGTTCTTTGCTTTTTTCTTTTTTCTTTTTTCCACTTCTGCAGCGGACAAACCGAATATTCTCCTTATCTTCACTGACGATCAGGGCTGGAATGACGTGGGTTGCTACGGCTCGGAAATCCCAACGCCAAACATTGATCGCATCGCGGAGGAAGGAATTCGCTTTACCCAGTTTTATTCCGCTTCCTCCATCTGCACTCCGTCTCGGTTTGGATTGCTGACCGGACAAAACCCCATTCGCTCGGAAGACCAGCTCCTCAGTGCCCTGATGTTCATGGCGGACGAGCATTCTGAGACGGGAATTCAGGAGCACGAGACGACCATTGCCGAAGTCCTTCGCGACAAGGGCGGTTACGAAACTGGGTTAATTGGAAAATGGCACCTCGGACATGGGAAGGAAGATTTGCTTCCCATGAATCACGGATTCGACACCTTTATCGGGCACACGGGAGGTTGCATCGACTTTTTCACGATGACCTATGGGATCATTCCCGATTGGTACAACGGCTCGCAACACGTCACGGAAAACGGATACGCTACGGAACTCATCACGAAAGAGGCAGTGGAATGGCTTTCCCATGCGGCAGCGAGCGAGAAGCCTTTCTTTCTCTACCTGGCCTATAACGCCCCGCATTTTGGAAAGGGCTATTCGCCGTCCGATCAGAAGCCGGTGAATCTCATGCAGCCCCAGGCGGCGGACCTCAAACGGGTCGAGTTCATTGAAGACAAAATCCGTCGTGAATTTGCTGCGATGACGACCAGTCTCGACGATGGCGTTGGCAAAGTCCTCGACGCTCTCGATAAAAACCGCCTGACGAAAAACACGCTGGTCATTTTTCTAACGGATCACGGAGGAGACCCAACCTACGGCGGCAGTAACAAGCCGTTGCG
>JAKMGR010000454.1 GCA_022424805.1 Verrucomicrobiales bacterium | reverse complement strand
CCTACGACATCGGCACCGCCGGTGCAGTCGATAATCTGGCGACAGCGCAATTGATACTGAACCCCTTGCCCAACCACATCAACGAGCCAACCGTCATCGGTTTCGACCACCTTCTGCGGGAACTGGTAGTAGGCCAGGGAGACTCCGGCATCGAGACAAGCCTCTTCAGCAAGCAGCGAATAGAGCTGTCCGTTCAAACGGACGTGATAAGGCACATGACTCTTGTGGACGACGGTGAAGTCCTGCAATTTGCGACCATCGACCTCGACCGAATTGGCGACCAGTTCCCAGCCAATGCCGCTGATGATCTGCTTGCCCCAGGCGTGAAAGAGGCCCGGGAAGCTGACGCCACCGGTGGTGGTGGTCCCGCCGAGCTGGGAGTTGCGTTCGAGCAAGACCGTCTTTACACCCATGCGCCCCGCTTGAATCGCGGCTACATGACCTGCGGATCCTCCGCCCACGACGAGCACGTCGACGTCGAGCAGATCGGCCTGGCTCGGATCCGGGGTGGGGAGGTTCTGGGCAGTGGCCTTGTGGACGAGTCCGGAAGAAGCCAGGATGGCGGTTCCTGCGACCTGGTGTTTGAAATATTCGCGACGATTCATGGTAATGGTGTGGATGGGATAAACGAAGATTGGAAAATCTCACATCAACCCAGTCAGCGTTCCGGTGCTGCTGGCAAATTGTTCGGACTCAATTCCCATTTTCTGAAGCATGCTGACAAAGACGTTGCACAGCGGCGTGTTGATTTGATCATTGAACGCGAGGTGCTGTCCATGTTGGAAACTGCCACCCGCAAGAATGATTGGGAGGTTGGCGTTGTTGTGGATATTAGCATCCCCCATGTGGCAGCCGTAGAGGACCATGGTGTTGTCCAATAGGCTGCCATTGGCCTCCTCGACTTCCTGGAGATCACGAAGCAGTTCACCGAACAATTCCATCTGACCGACCTCGATCTCTTCGAGTTGCTTCAACTTCACTTCGTCTTTGCCGTGATGGGAGAGATTGTGGTAACCGCCGACCGAACGGCCGTCCTCAAAATTTACGCCCGGAGTTCGCACACTACCCAGGAACAGGGTGATGACCCGTGTCGAATCCGTCTGAAAGGCGAGCCGGGACATGTCATTCATCATCCGCACCATTTCGAAGAACTCCTTCTTGTCCTCGGGATACTCCGGCATGGTCTCGTCTATTTTGGGCTTGGGCCGGACTTCCCAGGCTTGCGCTTCGGTGAGTCGCTGCTCGAGGCTGCGGACCGCAGTCTGATATTGATCGATCCGCTCGCGGTCGGACGTGCTCACGCGTTTGCTCAGATCTGAACTCTGGCCCATCACAACATCGAGAATGCTCTCCTTGCGTTGCAGCCTCGCCAGTTGCGCTTCCATTGCCTTGCGGTCGCCCTGGAGAAACATCTGTTTGTAGAGCTCAGCCGCATTCTTGATGGTGGGAATCTCGACTCCCGCCTGGGTGTAGGACAAGCTTCTCACATCGTTGATGCCAAGAGACAGTGAACGAAAGCGGGTTTCATGCCCGACCTCATTGGCCATCACCTGGTCGAGGGAAATGGTGTTGCGAAAGCTCGCCCGCCCCGGATGGGGTGCGGCGGTCAGGAATGTTTTGTCGGCGCGGTGCCCACCGTCCACTCCCGGGTGGGACAGCCCACTGAAAACGGTGAATTGCTCCCGATGCGCCTCGATCTTTTCGAGGTAGGGGGAGAGTTCGTAATCGCGTCCTTCCCCTTTGGGAAAAAACAGCTTGGGGATGAATCCAAGGTCCTGGTTAATCGCGATCATGCGCTTGGGCGAGCCGTGTGCCGGAGACGCCCCGAAAGACTCAAGCATGGGTAGACCCATGGTAACGCCCGCAGCGCGGAGGAAAGTTCGGCGAGTGGTTTTCATGATGCTTACTTTCGGAGGAACAAGGGACTCTGGACGATTTCGTGAATGATAGTGCGAACACCGTACTCGGATCCACGGCTCTTTTCTAAAATGGCAGCCACCTCATCGCGATCCGAAAACCCTACTGGCGCGCCGGTCGCGTAGACAAGCAGTTGTTCGGTCAGGTTGCGAGCAATGGCTTCTTCATCTTCCAATAAAAGTTTTTTGAACTCGATAACATCTGCAAACGCCCTCCCGTCAGCCGTCGTGCCCGACGCATCGACCCCCTGGCCGATGTAGTGAACGAACTCGTTGCCACTCCGTCCCACGCCTTCGATGCGTTCCGATCCTTCTCCGAGCGAGCGGTAGTTGTCGCGCCAGCGCCCCATCACATCAAAGCTCTCGAGCGCGAAACCGGGTGGATCAATCTTCTCATGACAACTGGAGCAGGCCGAATCCTCCCGGTGTTTCGCCAACAGGTCGCGAATGGTCGCAGCGCCTCGAATATCCGGCTCGACCGCGGGCACGGAAGGAGGCGGCGGCGACGGAGGGTCACCGAGCAAGTGTTCCAACACATAGACTCCACGCAGGACAGGTGAGGTGACGGTTCCATTGGCGGTGACCTTGAGAACAGAGCCCTGGGTCAGGATGCCTCCGTAGGGGCTCTCCTCTGGGAGCGAAACCCTTTCAAACAAAGCCCCCTGCTTGGCCGGAATTCCGTAGTGTCGAGCCAGGCGTTCATCAGCAAAAATATAGTCAGAATCGATCACGTTTCGTGCCGGTCGATTGTTCTCCACGAGATCGGCGAAAAAGAGCTGCGATTCTTTCACCATCGAGTTCACCAGCCACCAGTCCCCGGCATACTCCGGATACAATTCGCGGTCCGGGTCGGTGTCGTTGATCTCATCCAGCTTGAGCCACGAGTTGAGAAACTCCCGCACGAAGCGCTCCGACTCCGGTTTGGCGAGCAGGCGATCCACTTCGTTTCGAAGAATGTCAGGGTCAGTCAACTTCCCGGCCTTGGCCAATTCCCGGAGCGGTTCGTCCGGCATCGATTCGCCCAGGAACAGGGAAAGCCGTTCCGTCAGGGCAAAGTCATCCAACACTCCGGGTTGGCTGCATTGAAAGAGAAGCTCCGGTGACGCCAGCACCGCCGAATAGGTCGCGATCATCGCTTCCGTGAAAGTGGTCTCTTGAAGAAGCGCTTCGGCATATTCGTAAAATCGATCGAACTCAGCTTGCGCCACCGGCCGGCGATACGCCTGCGCCATGAAGCGGGAAAGCAGCTTCCGCGCATCCTCATGAGGCTGCTCCGATTTGGCGACGACGTGATCTCCCGCCTTCGCAAAAGGAAGGTCGCGAAAAAGCGCCTGATACGAGGCAGGTGGCCATTCCTCGATGATGGGCCCCTCGACTTCCATCCAGTGAAACGCTACGCCCGGATACCCATCGGGATCCGTCTTTTGAATGGTATGCGGCATAGCCGGCACCATGGGTGACGGCAGGCGCATGCAATCGAGTTTCACCATACCGCCTTTTTCGAGAAAACCCTCCAACTCGTAGACTTCCGGTGCTTCCGGTGAGGCTTCAAAAGTCCCGATGGGCAACATGCTCTGAGTATTCGGCTCATCCAGAGTCGATGAGTAGACTTTTACCGGCTCGCTTCGTTTTCCCGGAGAAATCCGATCGTTCACGGGGGTGGGATATTTTCTTTTCGCGTCGAGAACCAAGTTGGGATAGAAGCGGGGCTTTTTGTCGCCTTCCCAATCTATATAGTCGGTGTGCCGAAT
>JAKMGR010000444.1 GCA_022424805.1 Verrucomicrobiales bacterium | reverse complement strand
GGGTCGCATCGATGAACAAGTGGGCCATGGTTCATACGAGTCCTTCTCCGGTTGCCGGTGCGAATCTCTCCTTCTCGGCTGGGCCTGAAGTTGCAGGGCCCTGGGAAAATCCAATGGGAGCTTCAATAGAAAAGAAACACGACCCCTCGCTTTTCAAAGACGAAGATGGGACCTGGTGGATGATCTGGGGAGCAACTTCGATCGCACCCTTAAAGGCTGATTTTTCCGGCTTTGCCGACGAGCCGACCGCGATTCATCCTGCTCCAACTTCGAACGATGCGACGGTCGGTTTGGAGATGGGGCACGAGGGATGTCTGATCATGAAAATCGAAGGGAAATACGTTCTCTTTGGGACGGGTTGGTCGACTGGAAAGATGCGACGGGGAAGTTACAATCTCTACTACGCCACGGCTGATGAAATTACGGGGCCGTATTCGGAGCGGAAATTTGCGGGACGTTTCCTTGGTCACGGAACTCCGTTTCAGGATGGTGAGGGTCGCTGGTGGTGCACGGCTTTTTACAATGCCAACGTGGTTCCGGATTCCCGGAGCGAAATTGAAAGTCGCGATCTGAGTGACACGGCGCGGACGATCAATCAACGCGGAACGACTCTAGTGCCCCTGGAAGTTCGCTTGAAGGAGGATGGTGAACTGATCATCCGCGCAAAAGATCCGGCATTTCGCGAAATCGGTCCAGACGAAGCGTAGCGGTTTGGGGGACAGTCTATGCTGGCGCGAACGAGAGCAGTTTGGCGTTTCATCGGAAGTGAGCGAGGCGGTAGATTGGTCGAATGAAGGCTGCCTTGTTGCTTGTTGCGCTGTTCTCGATTGATTCACTTGTTTTTGCCGAAGAGGAGTTTCGGTTCGCTGGGATTTTCACTGACCACGTCGTGTTGCAGCGGGATCAGGATGTTCCGGTTTGGGGCTTTGCCAGGGCTGGGGCGAAAGTGGAGGTGACATTCGAGGATCAGGTGGCCAAAGCGATAGCGGATGAGAATGGTCGATGGCAGGTGGTGTTGAAATCTTTGCCGGCGAGCGCGGAGGGGCAATTGCTCCGAGCTACGTTGGGCGAGTGGTCGATCGAGTTGGATGACGTTCTCGTCGGCGATGTCTGGCTTTGTTCCGGCCAGTCTAACATGGCCATGATTGTGGATCGTTCGAAAAATCCGGAAAAGGAAAAGGCTGATGCTAAATTGCCGGGAGTTCGCGTTTTCAAAGTGGATCGAAAAGCGTCTCGGGAACTGGTCAATGACGTGGGAGGAGAGTGGGTGGTAAGTTCGCCTGAGACGGCAGGAAGATTTTCTGCGACTGCCTTTTTCTTTGGCCGGGAAATCCATCGAGAGGCTGGCGTCCCGGTGGGGCTCATTGTTTCGGCGTGGTCCGGCTCCGCAATCGAAGCATGGACAAGTCGTGAGGTGCAGGAGGACGTCGCGGAGTTGAAGCCGCTTCTCGATTCGTGGAAGAAAAAAGTGGATGCCTACACTCCTGAAATCAAAAAGCAGAAGGAGACAGAATACGAGGCGGCCCTCTTCGAGTGGCGACCGCTTCGCGATGCAGCAGTGGAAAACGGAACCGCGAAGCCACGCCCGCCACGTCGTCCGCTCGATCCGGGATTGCATCATCATCACCCTTACGTGCTTTTCAATGGGATGATTCATCCTCTGATGCCGTATGTGCTGAAAGGTGCGATCTGGTATCAGGGAGAGACAAACGGGCTGACGCCGGAGGCTGCCTCGTTGTATGAGACACAGTTGCCGCTCATGGTGAAGGATTGGCGTACGCGCTGGGAGCAGGGGGATTTTCCCATGGCGTGGATGCAACTGCCTCCAGCGAGCGCGAGGCAGACTGCCTGGGCACCAGTTCGGGAGGCCATGAGACTGGCGCAGCAGAATCTTCCGAATGCGGGAATGGCGATCACGATGGATCTTGGTGAGGAAAGGATTCTTCATCCGCTTAACAAGCAGGCTTTCGCCCATCGTCTCGCCCTTTGGGCCAGGGCCGAAGTATATGGCGAGGAAGGATTGGCTTATTCAGGTCCTCTTCCAGATAGTCATCGGATAGCGAAGGGACGAGTTGTTGTTTCTTTCGATCATGCTCACGATGGGTTGATTGCGAAAGAAGGAGATTCGTTGGTCGGTTTTGAATTGATGGGTGCGGATGGAGAGTGGGTCGCGGCGAATGCGAAGATTCGTCCGCCTGATTCGGTGATCGTATCCCGTGCTTCGATGGGGAGTCCTGTTGCCGTTCGCTATGCCTGGGGAAATGATCCGGAAGCAAACCTGATCAATGGAGCTGGCTTGCCTGCTTCGCCTTTTCAGCTGGAGATCGCGAATGATTCAAGCCAGGCGCAGGCTGCGGCACCCGCGGCAAAGCGGAGCAATACGTCGCCTCCGACCACGCCTCCGCTTGAGCCGGTGGACGTGTCTGTTTTGCCCGATGGCATAGAAAGTCTTGATATCTATCTGCTCATGGGACAATCAAATATGAAGGGCCGTGGTGTGATGCCTGAGGCGCCACTTCGTGATCCGCTAATCGTAATGATGCATAAGAAGACGGACGAGTGGTTTATCGCTCGTCACCCGCTGCACCTGGTTGGTGATCCGAAGACGTTCGAGGGCCACGACAATGCGGGTGTTGGACCGGGACTTGCCTTTGGTCGGGCGATGGCGAAAGAAAATCCAGCAGTCCGCATTGGGTTGGTTCCCTGTGCTGTTGGGGGCTCGCGTATCGCCCTTTGGCAGCCCGGTGCGAAGCTATATGAAGATGCGGTACGCCGCGCAAAGCTTGCGGTGGAAAGCGGGCCAAAGGGAAAGACGCGTATCGCGGGCGCGATCTGGCTTCAGGGGGAATCGGACGCAAATAACGAGCGCATCAACCTCTACACGGAGTCTTTGCATAAGATGATTGAAGGACTGCGAAAGGAGCTTAATGAGTCGGAGTTGCCTTTTGTTGTCACTACTATTTTGGAACTGCGACCCGATGTCGAATTGCGAAAATCCATCAATGAAAAGTTGATGGCGCTTCCTGATGAAATTCCCCACACAGGAGCCGTCGATGGCCGGGATCTGACTGGACACATCGGGGA
>JAKMGR010000437.1 GCA_022424805.1 Verrucomicrobiales bacterium | reverse complement strand
GACCTGCTCGGCCCGGGGACTGATCTGGTCGAAGGTATTCCGCATCGTTCGCACCGCAAAAGCACAGGCGACGGTAAATTGAGCGAGAATCACGGCCGGAACATTGTAGGTGAAATTGTGCCCGAGAAGTTCCTCGAATGATTTCCCCCACGGCGGCATCTTGTTAAAAAGAATGAGGAGGCTCAAGCCGACGACGAGAGGCGGCAACACGATGGGAATATCTAACACCGCATCGAGGAGAGCCTTTCCTCGAAACTGGTAGCGCGAGAGCAGATAGCCTGCCGGTATCGCAACCAACACCGAAAGCAGTGCGGATACCGTGCAGGTAAACAAGGTGAGCTTGATGGAAGAGAGGATGTTTTTATCCATCAGCAAACTTTGCAGCCGGGCTCCGTCTACCGTGGTAATGGCATACCAGAGATCGGCACTCAGCATGCCGATGATCAGCAGCAGATACATTCCGGAGATTCCGAAAAGCACGGCGTAGAACGGAAAGTCCGGACCACTTCGCAAGCTTCCGGATTTCACCTCGCCGGAATCACTACTCGCTCTGCCCATTCTGCTTGTTGGATGAAATCGTGTAGCCTTCCTCCTCGAAAATGACACCGCCCTTGTCACTCGCTGAAAGGTAGAGACAGAATTCCCGGGCCAGGTCCGCTTGCTTGGCTGACTTCGTCACGGCAATAGCCACGTCCTTGATCTCCGCATCGAATTCCGGCAAAGCAACAAAATCAATTTCCGGATACTGGTGGGCGATCGCGTCCCAGAGAATCACCGCATCGACTGTGTTGAGTTTGATCGCATTCGCCAACTCGTTCACGGTCGGAAACAGAGCGGTTGGTTCGAACCCTTCCCATGCTCCGTGCTGGGTCATGATTTTCTTTGTAAAGCGGCCGATCGATGCTGCCTCTGGATTTCCAATCGCGACTCGAACATCGGCCTTCCCGATATCGGAGAGCGATTTCAGCTGCTTCGGATTTCCGTCAGGCACCCCGAGCCCGGCCTTCATTTCAGCAACAGCGAAGGTCTCGGTGATGAGGTCGCGTTTACTCGCCTCATCCATGTAACTTGAATCGGCTGCGAGATAGATATCGCCGGGAGCGATCTGGAGATTGCTGAGCAAGGTTCCTGATCCGGCGAACTGCAATTGGATGGTTACCCCCTTCTCTTTTTCGTATTGCTCGGCGATGCGGCTGACCGGGGCTTTCATGCCGGCAGCACAAAACATCACAAGTTCATCGCGAGGTTCAGATTCACTACACCCTGAGAACAGGGCGAAGAAGACTGCCACGCTGGCAAATTTTGCTATAGATGACCACACACTTTGCATTTGTAGTTTCGTTTGATTTGAATGGTTCGAAAATTCATTGTCGCGCTATCGAAATAGAGCATTTTTCCGGCCTGCGATTCGGGAAGACCAGAGAGCAATTTAATACCCTCGATCGCACCCATGTTCGCAGCAAGAGCCGATACCGCACCGATCACCGGGAAGCGGCGTTTCCATTGCTCAGGCACTTCCGGGTAAAGACAATTGAGACATGCCGTCTCGCCAGGAACGATGGAGAGGATTCGACCTTCCATATTGTACATCGCGCAATCGACGAGGGGAATCTTGCGATCGACGCTGGCTTGATTCATCAGGAATCTCTCTTCGAACAATGGTGCGGCAGAAAAGATGATATCCACCCCCTCCGTGATTTTTTCGATATTTTCCGGGCTGATATTTTCCGGAACGACGACCAGTTCAACGTTCGGATTGAAGCGTTTCAGCGTCGCTTCGATACTTTCGCTTCTCGGTTCACCAACTCCGTCAAAGGTCATCAGGATCTGGCGATTCAAATCGTCGAGGCGCAATTCGCCAGCGTGAGCAATCACGAGCTTTCCTATACCGGCTGCGGCGAGGGAAAAGCAGAGCGGGCCGCCCAATCCACCGACACGCGAGACCAGCGCGGTCGCGCCGCGCAAGGCGGACTGTCCCGCCTCACCGAATCCGGGGACGTCGATTTGCCATTCGTAGATCGCGCGATCTTGTTCCGTCAGGGTTTCCATTTCCGAACCAGAGTAGAACCCCGTTTTCGAAATGAACAAAGAATAAAGCCCGAAAATGCGCCGTTGCCGCATCTGGATATCATGACATGCTGGACGCAATGAGGTTAGTCTCGAAGATTCGAAGCAAAACTGTCTCCGCCCTTCTCGCCGTGCTGGCGATCGCTTTTTTCAGCGTTGGTTACCTTCTCGCCTGTCAGGTTCCGGTTTTCCGCTACGCGCTGGAACGATGGCCTGCTGATCATTATGAGCTGCGAGTCTCGGCAGAAATGATGAACTCAACCGCCGTGTCGATTCTCAAGGAGTCGGAAAAAAGCAATCTCCGCTTCATAGAATCAACAGGCGATGCGAAACAAGCCGAGTTGTTTCACGCCCGACAAACGGATCCTGCAAGCATCCCCGTCTGGAAGGGGGTGCTCACTGATGAAACGGCAGGAGCTTTGCTGCAATCGCCGGTGCGACAGACCCTTGTGGAAAAGGTTCTGTCGGGAGAATCCGTGATCTGGGTTCTCATTCCCGGTAAAAACGCCGAGGCGAACGAAGGAATCCGCGAAGTGCTCGACACCACTCTGGCGCGCGCTGAGCAGGTGATCCAAATTCCCGAAGGTGTCGTTACGGAAGGCGACGACCTTGCTACTTCAAATTTTTCCGGTGATCCCGAGGACATCGTGAGTGCCGACATTCCTCTCAAAATTGCCTTCTCTGTCCTTGAGCTCCAGCACGACGATCCTGCGGAAACGATTCTCTTGAACACGCTGCTCAGCATCGAGGACGATCTGCACGATTTGGTTGATCAGCCCATGGTATTTCCCGTTTTCGGACGAGGGCGCTTTCTCGAACCCATGATCGGAAAGGGCATCAGCGAAAGTAACATCCTGGACTACAGCGCTTATCTGTGCGGAGCATGTTCCTGCGAAGTAAAGGAAGGCAACCCCGGGATGGATTTGCTCATCACAGCAGACTGGTCCGGTGCTGACGAAGCGACTGTGACGACACTGACGAAAGCCGCGGAGCCGGTACCTGAAACCGTCGAGATCAAAGGCACCAAAGAAGAAAGTGACACGATGCGATCTCTCGCTTTAGGCGTCGTGATTGCTCTCCTGCTGATCGGCGGGCTGTATTTTTTCATCAGGAAAGAATAGACCGAGACAACCGAAGTGGTTGCCCTGCAGATCTCCGCCTTCGAGGCCCTAAGGTCCGACGTCAAACTGGCCAAGGGGCGACGCCCCGGGAACTGTGGCTGAGATCTGTGACCTCGGAATGAGCGCCCATTGATATCAGACCGCACAACCCGGCCTCCAAGAGGCAAGCAACAGGGGATGCGTTCGAGTATCGCGAGTGGCAGGAGGAAGCCCGATTTAACAGACCCACAACTACTACTTCTTCTCAGAAGCCGGTGGCGCGACTCGCAACCACTCTGGAATCTCGATCTCGGAACTTTTCACGGCTCCCTGATCGCCACGCCAGATGAATCCCGTTTCGGTAAAAGCTTCGGGATGTGCGAGAAAGTGGTCCTGAAGACGATTTGCCAACTGTCGTTTTTCACTGTCGCTGCGAACCGAGAACGGCTGCACGGCTCTTGCTCCCTCGTGATCAATCTTGATGAAATGAATTTCTTCTTTCTGCAGCTCGGCATTCACCCGGTAGACGATCGCCGCGTCGAGAGCATCGGACCTCAACTGAGTAATCAGGAAGTCAGCAGTCGGAACCTCCACCGCCATGTTTTTCCGAATCGCCGTATCGAGACTGGATGACTTCAAAATTCCTGCCGTCATATACCCGAGCGTGGATTGCTTCTGGTTGCACAATCCAACCTTGAGACCGGGCTTCGCCAAGTCAGCGAGTGTCTTGATTCCATGCGGGTTCTCGATCGGAACGGCAATTCCAATATCGGTTTCTGTCAGTAGAACCACTTCGCTGAAATGCTCGGCCACAGGAGGAATAAAGCAGAGGTCACATGCGTAGTAAGCGTCGGGGAAACGCGGATTTTCTGAGTCCGTCATCGTTTGCATCGCGGAACAGAGAACGCCGCACCCATTAAAAACACTGGTCAAATCAATACCTTCGCGTTCGGCGAAGTTTTCGAGCAACTCCTCAACGGCGGGGCGGTTCACACCTCCGCTGTAGAGAATCAATTCCGGTTTTTCCTTCCAGGAATCTCCAGGAACATGCTGCAACGGAGAACCAGTGAAAGCAGACGACCCGGTTTCCGGCGCGGCCAGATAGCGCGCAAATTTCAGAGCCTCGCTTGGCTGCCGGCAATCGGATGGGACAGCCGCCTGCACGTCCTTCTCTCCCTCTTTGGCAAAGGCAATCGTTTCCTTGATGTCCCCATTCTTTTTCGGATGCTGCAATGAATCCGCGAGGCCGAGCACGAGATCGGCTGGCTCGATGCTTAACGAATCTTCGATCTGAATCTGTGCCCCATAATCCCGCTCATATTGCTGCGCGGCGACCTGCAGGTTTGCCGCCCAGGCTTCGGGGCATTTCACCCGCAAATTCACCGGGGGAGCTTTGGGTTTGAAAAAGGCATACGCCAGGAGACCGAGTGCGGCTAGAACGAGGAGACCACCTATTGCTTTTCTCATTTTCTTCGAAGTAAAAAATATCCTCCTATCAGCAAAAGCGCCGCACCAAGAAAGGGCAGCAACTTATTGCGTGAAGGCTCCTTACCGTAAACAACCTCTGCGGGTTCGTCAGTCGATAATGTTGGCTCATTAGGCTCGGGTGTCTGATCATTTTCTTCTTGAGCAGCCCACAATCGTGCCTCCCAGTCGACGTTCATCGTCAAATCCCAACCTGGGTTCTGCTGCTTCACCTGGCAAGAGCAGGCCCCGGTGAGGTAGTGACAGATTTCGTCAATACCTTCTGCATCCATCAAGCTCTCCGGCCACGCGCCCAACACCCTGCCACGACCAAAAACCGGGATGACCCATGGTTCATCTTTCGGGAGTTCGGCCAGCTTGGGTCCTGCTAATTCAGACACGGCAGGATCAGTTTGTGAAATCCGAATCGCGGAGAACCTGAGTTCCAGCTCAGGTCCGGGTCCCAGTTGGCTGCTGGGATCATTTGGATCAATGATTGGCAATTCAGCAACCGACTGAAAAAACTTCAAGCGGGAAGCTAGATGCTCAAAACAGGCGTCGTTTTTTTCCGAGTTCGGGCCATCGATCTGAACAAACACAGCCGAATCACCGGAAAGAATGCGATCCGCGATTTCTTCGTAGAGCGCATGAGAAGCGGCATTATCTGGATTGGACTTTCCCTCCCAGCGATCCAGTGCATAGCGGAAAACAGGAATCGAACAGGCAAGCCCCTCGCTGAGGCATGCTAAGAATAGCATGCCCGAAAGAAGCCAGACTCGGAGCTCCGGTTTTTGGTTCCAGATCATATCCAACCTGCAACGCGATCACTCCGCCACCGAGGCAAAGCACCTCACTTTGCCGTCTTCGCCAGCGACAAAGAGCTTTCCTCTTGCTACTGCCATTCCGTCCCACACCGGAGGACTCTCCAGGTCGAGGCGCTGATTGGATTCTCCGCTTTCGATGGAGACCAACTGCATGATCGCTCCGTCTTCTCCATTGAGCGCTTTCTCCTGCGCCTCCAATTGCTCGTGCACGGCATCGTCCTTCTGGGTGAGACGCTCAAAGGTATACTCTTCATCGAT
>JAKMGR010000419.1 GCA_022424805.1 Verrucomicrobiales bacterium | reverse complement strand
GCTCTGTGCAGGTAGCTTTCCTATGGGATTTGTCTTTGCCTGGATTGGATCAACTGGCGAACAACGTCCCATGCTGGCCCTAGCCTTGAGTGCGGGGCTGCCGCCATTGATTTGGGGCCTGTTCCGTTTTTTTCACCGAAAAGCGGGAAATCTGTAGAAAAAAGGCGAATGATAGCCTTCGAATTTCTCTTAAAAACGAGAGAAAGCATTGAGATTTTCCGCTTGGCTAGGTGCTGATTTCATTGCATGTTTGCTAGCTCGGTTCATGCTCCGAAACCGCGCGAGTAAAGACAGTCACATGAGTTTTCCCCAAGGGCTTTTCTCAAGACCGCGCACGAAGCTGGCAATTTTTGCTTCGTGTCTTGTTGCTTTGTGGCCACATGTCGGGGCGCAAGAGGTCAGTCTCGACCCGATGGACATCTGGTATCGCGGGTTTCTTCTTGTTCAAGCGGGCGAAGAATTTCAGGCGCAGGGCCAGTATCTGGAAGCTCTCAACAAACTCACGGAGGCGAAGCCGCTTTTTGATCACCTCGCGCAAAAGTATCCTGATTTCCAGACGGAGATGGTGCGGGAGCGACGTCATTTGATTGCGGAAAATCGCGATACCATGAAGCGCCTCATGCGGGAAAATGCAGCGCGGCCACCATCGGCTCCCAAGCAGATTCCCCAGGCTGTTCCGGTCAATCCGGCTGAGGGCTATGCATCAGTCCCATCACCGCCTGTTGGCGGGGGTGCTTCCACCCGAAATCGAAACATCGAGTTGGAAAACCCGTCCCGCGAGGTGCTCCTCCCAAGTTGGGAGGCGGGTTCAAGCCGCGCTCTACCGCAGCGGACGCCTGGAATGCCAACGGTGAGAACTCCATCGCCGGGAGCTGTCGCGAATTCGATCTACAGCGACATCAAGGACAAGGACGAGACAATCGCTTTCCTGAACAAAGAAAATCTGGAGCTTCGCAAGGAGCTCTCTCAACGCAAAACGGTTCTCGAAACGGTTCAGCAGCAATTGGCGGATGCGCAAGGCGAGCGAAATCGTCTCCTCCAACAGATTTCACAGGCCGAGCGCAACGGCGGCGGTCTCGCTGCTCAGCAAAAGGTGCAGCAACTCAAGGAGCTTCTGGGTGATGCGACTGAGCAATTGCAGAATGCGACAGATCGCAATGCCAAGTTGGTCAATGCGCTGGCGGACTCGCAGCGCGAAAGTGAAAAGCTTCGCAATCGCCTCGCCGAAGTGGAGCGTGAGCGGGACAACCTCGCTGAGGTCGTTCGCGGGGAAGGCAATGGAGGTCGGGCCCTGAAGGAACTCATGGATCGCAACCGTGAGCTGGTTGCCCAGCTCGACCGAGCCGAGCAGCTGGCGAGCAGCCTCTCGGAGCTGAGCAAAGAAAAAAATCAGGACATCAAAATGCTCAAGTCCGAGATTTCGCGGATCAAACTGGAGCGCGACCGCCTCCTTTCCGAAAATCTCCGCCACCAGCAAAGCATCGAAGATTTGCAACGTAAGTTGGAACTGCTTTCCGACGGATTGACTACGGAAGAGAAGACCTCGCTTGCATCAGCCAGTCCGTTCGAGCGTCAGGAAAATGAGCTTCTCCGATCCATCGTCCTCAAGCAATTGCGGAAGCAGGCCCAGATTAAGGAGGCAAAGGAGCTGTTGCTCAAGCAACTCGACAAAGTAGGAGCACGTTCTGACACCCTTCTTAGTCTCGTCGAAGATATGGCGACAGGTTCCCAACTCACCGAGGAAGAGAAAGCGCTGTTCAAGGCTCCGCAATTCCAGGAAATCGTGGATGCCGCGACCGATATGGATCCGACGAGCCCGGACGGAACGAAAAATGGCGGCGCGAGAATGTCAGTAACCTTGGTTGCCCCGGGAATAGGTGGAGTAAGAAAAGATGGAGTGGTGAAGGACCAGAAAATCAGTGTTGAGTTAGCGCAGCTCGACAAGTCCGCCCGCCTCGATTTCAAAGAAGGTCGCTATGCTGAGGCAGAGACCGGTTTTCTCGAATACCTGCGTTATCGCCCTCGCAGTGTTTCCTGCTTCTGCAATCTTGGCGTTTTGAAGATTGCGGTGAAAAATTACACTGAAGCCGAATATTTCCTTGAGAAAGCACTCGCGGTGCAGGGGGATTCTGGCCTTGCTCACTACCTGCTCGGGCGGACCTACTACCTGCAGGGCAAGCTCGATGAAGCTCTCGAAAAGTTGGAAAGGAGCCTCACTCATGACCCTCAGAATGCGAAGGCTCACAACACAGTCGGCGTGATTTCTTCTCAGAAAGGATGGGTGGCTAGAGCCGAGCGAGCTTTCACGAACGCTGTTTCCATCGATCCGAAATTTGGTGATGCCCATTTCAATCTCGCAGTCCTCTACGCGACGCGAGATCAGCCTGATACGAAGTCAGCGGACAAACATTATTTCGAGGCATTGCGACTCGGTGTTCCGCGAGATGCGACCATCGAAGAGTTCCTCAAAGAGGCCGAGACGGCTGGAGCGACGCTCGGTTCTAGGTAACCTTATTCTCAGCGGCATAGAGCGTTCAAAGGAGGCTCCTTTGCCAGCACTGGCAAGAAACTCACCGAAAGGCCCTCGTTGGTTCAGCGGCGTATTCCACTCGCGAGGCTCTCGCCACCACGTCATGTTCTGGGCTCCCTAGGCGCGAAAGAGTCTGTTGCAAGAGTGTTCTGAGCGCGGAAGTTTTCTGTATGAGAAAGAAGGATTCCTCACTTTCCCGTCGCTATTTTCTTCGTTCTGTCGGTGCGACGCTTTCGCTTCCGACCTTGCATTCACTCGTGCCCGGTTCGTTTGGTGTGACGTCGGCTCTCGGTGCTGCGGTTGCAAAGAAAGCGAGCCCTGCACGAATGGTCGCAGTTGGAAATCTTCTTGGATTTCAATTGCCGTATCTTTTTCCCGAGACCGAAGGGAAAGCCTACGAATCGACTCGGCTTCTCAAACCATTCCAGGATCTGCGCGACGATATGACGATCTACAGTGGGTTGGATCATGGGGTCAAAGGCGGGCATTTTGCAGTGCATTCTTTTCTCACGGGCGTTCTCAGCATGGATGCGAAAGGGCGGCCCGAGGGAAATATCAGCCTCGATCAACTGGCTGCCGAAACAGTGCGCGGAGAAACGCGCTTTCCTTCGCTGACGGTTGGATCAGAGTCAGGCATTCACGGCGGATGCCAGATGTCTTGGACGCGAAGTGGCGTCCGTGTTCCCCCCATTCCAGGACCGAAGGAACTGTTTCAGAAATTGTTTATTGGAGAGTCGAAAGACCGACTTGCCGCGACTCGCGATCGTCATTCCCTCCAGGGATCAATCCTTGATGCGATTCACGGCGACGCCAAGTCACTGGAGCGTCGCATTGATAAGGAAGACCGTGAGAAGCTCGATGAATATCTCACCTCCGTTCGCGATGTGGAGAGGCAACTCCAATTGAAAGAGCAATGGGTCGAGGTCCCCAAGCCTGACGCTCCTTTCGAACAGCCGAAAAATACAAATATGGTCGAGGACTTGCCGCTCCTCTATGATCTGATCGCTCTCGCCTTGCAGACTGATTCCACGCGGATTGCGACCTTGGAAATCGGTGGCGATTTCGAGCCGAAAGACCTCGGTATCCAGAAAGGCTACCACAGTCTTTCCCATCACGGCAAAAAGCAGGAAAACATTGATCAGCTTCTCGTCATTGAAGAGCATCAGCTCAAGCATTTCGCCCGATTCCTCGAGAAATTGAAAAATACCTCCGACGGCGAAGGTAGTTTACTTGATCATACCTCTGTTCTCTTCGGGAGTGGAATGGGCAACGCGAATTCGCACACCAACCACGACCTACCGATTCTGCTCGCTGGAGGCGGCTTCCAGCACGGCTCCTTCAAAAAACTTCCCGCGAAAGGGCCCGGCAAAGTTCCACTATGCAATCTCTACGTCAGTATTCTGCAGCAGTTCGGAATGGAGAGGGAGAACTTTGGCAATAGCACCGGGTCCTTGGTCTAGCCCGGATTCAGCTTCGTCATTGATATGCGACTTTCCTTGCTGTTCGCGGCTGCCCTATTTGTTTCGACTTCCGGTTGGAGCAGTTACGCAGCGTCCGATTTTCTCGCGACTTACTGCTTCGAGTGTCATGATGATCTCACCCAGAAGGGCGAGAGGCGTTTCGATGAGTTGGCGTTTCCTATCAATGATCTCAAAGAACTCATCGCAGTTCAGGAAATCATCGATCAGCTTAATCTCGAAGAGATGCCGCCGCCAAAAGCGGACCAGCCAACTCCCGAAGAGCGAGCCGCCGTGATTGCCGCGCTGACTGCCGAAGTTGCTGATGTCACGGAACGACTCAAAAGCACGGGTGGACAAACTGTCCTCCGCCGATTGAATGAGCGCGAGTATCTCAACACTCTGGAAGATCTTTTCTCCCGCCGCGTTGATACATTTGGCCCGACGAGCCGCTTTCCCCGCGACCAGACCGCCGAGCACGTCGACACGCTTGGTGACGTTCTGGTCACTTCCGGTTTCTTGCTCGATAACTATTTCGAGGCTGCTGATCTCGTGGTCGAGAAAGCACTGGGCCAGCGAGAAAAGCCGGAGGTAAAAGAGTGGAAGTTCGAAGACAACTTTCACCAGGGGCAGGAGCTCAGCTTTTCTCACAAGAACGTCTACAACTATCGTTACCTCTGCGTTTACGAAGTTCCGAACACGGTGAATCACGAAGGTGGCTATGCCGGGTTGGAGAGCTTCCCGGAAGGCGTCCACGCCGATGGCATTTACGAAGTGAGGGTGTTGGCGCATTCCATGCATCGCGACTCTCACTACGATCCCGACATTTTTCGGATGGATCTCTCCGAACCATTTCGACTCGGCATTGTTTCGGGCGACGCGCGCATCGGCGAACTGCATCATCCGCAACCTATCGAGCCGCAGCTCGGGGAAGTAACGGTCGCGGATGGAAAACCTCAGTGGTATATGATGCGGGCCTGGCTGGAAAAGGGGCAGCAACCGCGATTCATTTTTCCCAATGGAATGGCCAACTGCCGCCTGGCTTTCGGAAAAATCGCAAAGGAATACAAAGAAGAGTGGCCCAAGGACGACCCCTACGACGGTGGCATCGTCCACGCGAGGAGAGTCGTCCTGCAGCACGGCAAGATGCCGCACATCCGCATGCACAAGGTTCACATCAAAGGGCCGATTTACGAGGAGTGGCCGCCGATCTCGCAGAAGTTAGCGTTCGGTGGTAAGGGGTTTCAGGCCGATCGGCAGGAGGAAATTCTGAAGCAGTTTGCCGAGAAGGCTTTTCGACGTCCTGTCACCGATGAGGAAATCGCGACCTTTTCAAAAATCGCCGAAGCGCGCGTGAGGGAAGGGAAGTCTCCGCGTCAGGCAACGATGGATGCAATGAAGGGCATTCTCTGCTCGCCCTCCTTTCTCTATCTTGTCGAGCCGGGACAGGAACGAGGTGGCAAGCTCGGTGCCTATGATCTGGCGACACGAATCTCCTATTTCCTGACAGCGTCAATGCCGGACGAGGCGCTATTGCAGCAGGCGAAATCCGGTGAAATTCTGAAGCGCGAAGTGCTTCTTGCCGAAGTCGAGCGTCTTCTTGGGGATCCTGCTTCCGACGAATTTATAGAAGGCTTTCTCGATAGTTGGCTGAACATTCGGGCTCTTGGCGATATGCCGCCGGATCGTTCGATCTCGGCACCCTACTACTACAATAATCTGGAGACCGCGATGAAAGAAGAAGTGAAACATTTCTTCCGGGATCTTCTTGAACGAAACGCACCGATCACCCGCCTCATCGACAGCGACTATACTTTTGTGAAC
>JAKMGR010000411.1 GCA_022424805.1 Verrucomicrobiales bacterium | reverse complement strand
AGGTCGCTCGCGGTGGAGTTCCGACAGAGTCTTATCGTTTCCGGTGGCAGCATTCGGAAGCGCAAAGGGAAAAGCCTTCTCCCCGGGCTTGGGGAAATTATCCGCTCTCTCGAGAATCATTCTTGTTGCCATTGCGAAATCCTCGACCGGGCGTCCACAATAGGGATCCCCGGCCGATAGCGGAGCCTCGGCCGATAGCGGAGCCTCGGTCTCGGTCGCCGGTTCGCTTTCAC
Organism: Verrucomicrobiales bacterium; assembly: GCA_022424805.1. Classification (GTDB taxonomy): domain Bacteria; phylum Verrucomicrobiota; class Verrucomicrobiia; order Verrucomicrobiales; family DEV007; genus Arctic95D-9. The sequence continues at coordinate 2,712 of JAKMGR010000411.1, read as the reverse complement.
GAGAGCATGCTGTGGCAAGGCTGATTGCAAGCAGGAGGATAAAAAATCCCGCGTTCGTTTTGCATTTCTTCTTTACTCCCATCCCTGTGAGATACTGAATCGTTGTGTGAACGAATTGCAAACTCAGTCGAATCTTTTTCCGCTATGAAATCTCTGCGATGGGCCGTCATCGGCGTGGGCCGCTTTGGCCGAATCCATGCTCGAATTTTGGATCAACTCCCGGGAAGTGAGTTGTCGGTTCTGGTGAATCGAAATCCGGAAAAGCTAGCCGAGGCAGCAGCGGAGTTTCCCGACGCGGCGACCGTTGCTGATTATGCGGAGGTGTTGGAAAATCCCGACATCGACGTGGTCAGTATCACCACCCATTGGAAGGATCATTTCTCCATCGCCAAGGCTGCTTTGGAGGCAGGGAAACATGTCTTTCTAGAGAAGCCGATGGCAGAGACTCGCGAACAATGTGAGGAACTGCTGCGAGTCGCCGAGTTGGCAAAAGGAGAATTCATGGTCGGCCATGTCTGTCGATTCGATCCACGGGTCACCGCAGCAAAGGCAGCCATTGAAGCGGGGCGGATCGGGCGTGTCGTCTCGATGCATGCGAAGCGGAATTTACCGAAGGCACCGGGGAATATTCGCCTCGATAAAATATCTCCATTGATGGGGGACGGGATTCACGATGCCGACATGATGATGTGGTTCCTTGCTGAGTCACCCACGGAAATCTACGCAAGGAATGTGCAATTCGGAGGCTTCGAGTATCCGGACCTCGGCTGGGCAATGTTGAGCTTTGGAGATGACGCCATTGGTGTAGTCGAGACAGTCTGGTGCCTACCGGAAAAGGTGGCGACCACGATCGATGCCAAAATGGAGATCATTGGAACGGAAGGGAAAATCGAAATTGATTGTGCGAATACAGGTGTGTCTATCGTTGAGTCAACAGGGTTGGAATCAAGACCTGACACGGTCTACTGGCCAAGCCAAGATGGTGTGATCGTTGGCTCTTTGCCGCGAGAAGTCGCTTACTTCGCTGACTGCATTCGGAATGGAAAGGCGCCGGATGTCATCACTCCGTTCGAAGCTGCCAGGGCTGTGTCGGTGATGGAGGTCGCTGAGTTGTCGGCGAATGAAAAAAGAGCGATATCGTTTTCTTTCAAGCCGAGTCACTGAGGCGTCTCGATCGAGCTGCGGAAAGTCGCTTTGCCAATCCCTCCGTGAGATGAGCGGGGACGCCGATGCCGTCAAATCCGACGAGGACAACGGGCGGGTTTTCTCCGATCGCGAAAGCACGTGCGTAGAGAGGTTGAGCAACCCCCTTCGAAAGCTCGGTCGTGAGTTCGTTGATGAGAGGAACCGGCTCGTCCGGGGTAATATCGATTTTAGCGACTCCAACTGTTGTCAGGTCAGGGTTGGACGGTTCTGAGCACCCTGCCAAAATTACCATGGTAAATAGTAACACGAGTGACTTCATTTCTTGGAGCGCAGGGTGCGCGCTATTTGGAATTTCACTGCTTCGATTTCTGCCTGGGTCAGTTCTGATTCCTGAAGCTTCAAGGCACTGGATTGAGCGTAAAAGAAGGGAGCGTGTGAACCGAATGCAATGGGAAGGCCAGGGAAACGATCGAAGTGTTGCCGAAGTCCTTCGATTCCCTCCAGCATGGCGATGTCGAACGTGACACCGAGTTCGCCCAGACGACTCAGAGTCAGGGAATCGCGAGAGGAGCGGAGACCATTCAGGATTTGCACCTTCGCCTCAGGAACTCGCCTGAGGCTAGTGAGGAGAGGTTTCAGATCAACGTCGGGAACACTGGCATTCGCAGGTTGCGTGCGTGGGTCTTCGAGCCGGACGACGATCTGTACGGCAAGTTGGTTCTCGACCGTCGATGTAAGGAGTTCCGTGAATTTCGGATCATCGAGTTTGAAACTATGATAGTTCGGGTGGAGACGGATTCCGTGAAAGCCCAGGTCGACCGCTCTCGAAAGAGTCTGCGCCCATTTCGAGAGCATAGGGTTAATCGCTCCGATAGGTTGGAAGAGTGTGCCTTCGCATTGTTTGGCGAGACCATTGTTGATTGTATCAGGATCCGCATTGCCAATTGCTTTGAAAGATCCAGCCCAGGCTTCCGTGACTCCTGCTTTCTTGAGGCTTGCGGAGAGGGAGTCGACTCCGGAGAAAGAGAGTTCCCGAAAGGGCCACTCATCGAGATAGACATTTGTATCGATGAAATGGTCCTCGTCGGCGAAAGCTGCTGGAAGAGCCGAGGCAGCGAGTGCAGTTGTCCCAAGGAAAGTGCGTCGTTTCATACCGGGAATCCTCTCTTTTTCAGAACTGGTTCGAGAATTTTTCTCAAGTTGCCCGATAGAATCTTTTCCTTGTCCCTGTCAGAGATTTCCGCTCCTGACACTTTTCCCAACTGGGAGGCAAAACTTCGACCTGGCGCGTCGCTTCCGAATAAGACGCGATCGGCGCCCAGTTCGCGAACGGCGGTTTCGGTGACGTTGGCGGTGGGGTCGAAACCGGCGAGGCCGACCGAGACATTCGGGCAATCGCGGATTACGGGAAAGGCCTCTTGCCATTTGCCGCCGGAATGACCGCAAACAAGCGTGGCCTCCGGGTGGCGTTTCGCGAGGGCGGCAACATCCGCGGGAGTAGATTCTCCGGGTAGGTTTCCGGAAGTTTTCAGACAGGTGAGCAGAAAGAAGGGAATGCCGAGTTCA
>JAKMGR010000391.1 GCA_022424805.1 Verrucomicrobiales bacterium | reverse complement strand
CATTTGGCACGAGATTGGTAGCCAATTGATAGTAAATTGCTTTTTCAAGACCAAAATTCAAGCCGCTTGCGGCCCTCAGGTTGGGTGGGGTGCAGCCGGGCTGGCGCAATGGAATGTCTTCTCGCCGACCGCCATTGCCGCGATGGCCACCGCGTGTCTGGTCACGGGATGGCTCAAGAAGATGAGCAATGACCAACCCACCAAGGTCTTCGCCGCGTTCATGATCCTTGTCGGGGTCAGCATACAGTTTAAGAAGCCGTGATCAAAACCGGTTACCGGGACGCGGAAACTTTCGCATCGCGGAGTTAGACATGTTGTCCATGACATCAGCCTCCGACGGCGGTGCCGGGTGCGGCGGCGGAAGCGGGTATCCAAACTCCGAACAAGCCGAACGGCTGTTGGCTTCTTTGTGCTGGCTGGAACAGGCCCAGACTTTCTTACCGTTCGACAGATCGTAGAGCAGGTAATCGGCGTGCATGGAGCGATGAGCCCGCGACGTCGTGGTGTATTCAGTCCAATGCCGGCAATCAACCACGTTACCTTCCTTGTCATAGATTGGCTCCTCATGGTGGGTGCAAGACTCATCCACATCGCACCAGGTTTCCCCGGCGTTGACAACGATCACCAGCGCAAATTGGGCCCGAATTTTTTTCGCCCTCGATACCTGGCCCGGCGTCAGAACATACGAAATAGATCCTGACGAACCACCGCCGACGGAGCGGGTTCGTCCTACCAAGCCCTCAAAGGTGACGTGACTCATCACCTCCTTCTTGCGCCGTTTCTGGCTCAGCTTCTTCTCGAGCCGGTGCAGGATTTTTTCCTGCTCGCTCTGCGGCAGAACGCAGTTGGAATCACGCGCCACAATGCCGGCCACCACGACCGTTCCCGGATTGGCAATTGCCGGAGCGACCTGCACGTCGATGTATTCCACTCGCGAAGTCGCGCAACTGGTCAGCAATGACGTCACGGCAACAGCCAGGATCAGGGTAGGTAGAGTCACATTCATAAGAAAGAGGCGGGCAGTTATCCGCTGCTGTTCGACGCGTGAGCACTACCCCCCTATGCTGAAAATATGTTCAGACGAGGGATTCACCGAGTCGATCAGCAAAAAGAGACTGCTCCAGTTGCACATGGCTTAGATGGCGAAACCCTGCTAGGGAAACACTTGGTAGCTGCGGGTCACTGGCGTTATTGTGGCTGCTTTCCCGCCTTTATCCGAAAAGAGAAATCTTTCACTCGGCCGAAGTCTCGGCTTGGATCAAATCCCCGACCGAGATATCGTCTCCCAGTTCCAGCACGACGCGGAATCCATAGGTAGTGAGGCGGATGTGACCGACATTTCCGATTTCAATCGAGCTGAGTAAATCTCCGGGTGATCGCATGCGCCAGGAAGCTCCTCTGAGGATGCGGAAGTCAATTGAGTTTTTGAATGAGTCCGAGCACCATTCCCAAACATTCCCACCCATATCGAACAGGCCAAATTGATTTGGAGAGAAGCTCCCGACCGGTGCAGTGGTAGGAAAAGAGTCACAGCCGAGATCTGGGTGGTAATTGCCCGCCTTTTCGCTGGGTGGCCAGCCACCCTCCCACGGAAATTCGGTTTGCGACGGACCTTGAAGCAAGGCGTTGGTATCCGTATAATCCGGCGTCTTCAATCCGACAGCTAAACTCCATTCTGCCGAGGTGGGTAGTCGATACCGACACCCCTCCTGGATCCTTCCGGCCTTCACTTCTTTGTCCGTGAGCCACCGGCAAAACTGCGTCGCATCCTCCCATGAAACCATCACAGCTGGATGGTTGTTATCTTGGATGATTCCCGGGTCAGACCAGTTCCGTTTGGTTTCGTTGACAAATGACCGGTAGTCCTTGACCCTAGTTTCCCAAATGCTAAATAGGACTCGAGCTTCATCTACTTCCGTAAATCTCATCTCCAGTGAATTTTCAAAATTGCCCCGGCCGGAACTTTCTTGTGAATAGGCCTTGGGTTTCTGGGCAAAAACGAGCAGAACGAGCAGAACAAGCAGAACAAGCAGAACGGGTCGAAGCCCTGGAATAATGTGTCGGGATAGGATACTTATCATGAAGTAGTGATCTCGAATGATGGTGATACAGTAGTTTCCCCTTTTCAAGGTATATTGGGGTGCCCTAACCAATACGTTGACAGAGTCCTTATGCCGATTCCAAAATCAAAATCACAGATTGAGATCGAGAAGCTGTGGAACTTTGAGGGCCGCGATGCTGCCTTTTGGGTCGAGTTGTTGCGGGTATTCTGCGGGCAATTGGAAGCTGCCAGTGGAATGATCCTGGCGGGAACAGAGGACGAGGAGCAAGCACTCGAATGGGTGCCGATTGCCGTCTGGCCGGATGCAGAAGAAACACGGCACCGTCTTGCCAATCACCGAGATAACCTCGTTGAATTGGTGACAAGGATGGAGGGGGAGGGGGATTGCCTCCGAGTTGAATCGATCAGCGAGGGTATCTGGGCAGCGGCGTTGCCGCTCCGCCTCGAGGAGAGTAAGTCCGGCTGTATAGCGACCTTCATTCGCTATGGCGACGAGGATTTTTTTCGCCCGGGTCAGAGAATCGAGCAACTCATGATCGATTCGCCTCTGGTCTATGGTGCCTCAGCTTTCACCTCACCAGAGAATGCCCGGGAATCCTCTTCGGCGGGTTCTCCCCTCTCAACGACGCTCAACCTTGGTCTTCTTTTAAATGAGGAAAAGCGATTTTTGGCCGCGGCGATGGTGCTGTGTAATGAGTTGGCGGTTCGTTTTTCTTCGGATCGCGTTTCGCTAGGATGGGTTCGAGGACACTACGTTCGGCTGAAAGCGACCAATCACGCTGAGAAAATCAATCGTAAGATGGAAATTTCGAGACTCCTTGAAGCTGCCATGGAGGAGTGCCTTGATCAGGATGATGAGATTGTCTGGCCAGGTAGTGCGGTCAATGCTGCCATTGAGAGGGAGCATGAA
>JAKMGR010000382.1 GCA_022424805.1 Verrucomicrobiales bacterium | reverse complement strand
GAATAGGCGGTCACGAGAGCGGGATCGTCTTCCATCCAGCGATTAGAGGTTTCGTTGATCCAGCGTCCGTCAGGCTGCTGGGTGCCCATGACTTTGAGCGCGAGGTCATTTTTCCAATCGATCTTTTCTCCGGCCGGCGTGACGAGGTGCTGCATGCCGGCGGTGGCGAGAGCTTTCCCCATCGTGTGATAGTAGTAGTAGAGACCCTGGGCATCCATGCCCGGATTCTCTTCGAGCGTGTAGTTTTTGCTGATCCAATCCATGACCGCAACGAGTCGTGGATCGTCACGATCCATCTCGGCGTAGATGAAGGAAAGCATCCCGGCATAGCTGATGCTGCCGTAGCTGCGGAGCGCAATCTTTTCTCCCTCTGCGGTGTCGAGCTTGATGAAGTCGGACTTGGTGCTGCCGGGAAAATATACAAAGCCACCCTTGTCTTCCTCGCGCAGGCCGGTTTTCTCGCCGAGCCGCTCGACGGTTTCTTCGGAGTTCTGGCAGAGGCTCACAAATTGAATCGCCGCGTCCCAGTCGAGCTCGAATTCGTCGCTTTCGTCATACTCGGTATCGGCGAGCGCTTTCTTCGAGTAGTAGAGAGCTTCGAGGGCAAAGCGGGTATTCGACAGATCGGAATGGGCGTAGCTGCCACCGTATCCGACTCCACCGTCGAAAAGATTATCAGCTTCCCCGCGCTTGTCGTAGTCCTGCTGCTGATTGATGAGGAGGCGGCGCGCCTTGGCGACGACCGGAAGGTATTCCTCTTTTCCGGCCTGGAGAAGAGCCATCATCGAAAGGGAGGTGTTGTAAGTCGCGAGACCTTTTCCGTAGATACCGCCATCGGACTTCACATTGCTGAGAAGGTATTCGTAGGCTTTGTCGATGTGCTCGGGAATGTCGCTTTTCGGATCGAGATTCGGATCGCCGAGCGTGGCGGAAATGGCGAGGGCAGTGAACGCGGGAAGCTTGGGATCACTCCAGGCTCCGGTCTCCTTGTCTTGATTTTCCGTGAGCCAGGAAACCCCTTTTTCGATAGCGCGCTCGATTTCAAGCTTGAGCGATACATCGCCGTCCGGCGTCCGGGTCAGCTGATCCTGCGCGACAGCGGTGGTCGCAAAGGCGAAAAGAATGGCGAGGGAGCAAAGATATCTCATGGTGAATTCGTGTCTAAACGTTGCGTAATGTTCGATCTTTCGTGACTACTTTTTTGCGGGAGAAAGAATGATGGTGCCTTTCGCTCCGATTTCGGGAATCACCTTGCTGTTGGCACCCCAGCGATCGTCGAGGTCTGCACCTTCCCGGCTCATATTGAGAAGAGAAACCCTGTCGAGATAGATGGCGATAATGGATCCCTCCGTCTCCGCCACGAAAGTACCCCCTTCCATCACGGAACCTGTGAACACCCACGGTTCGTCGGACATGGGCTCGGCCCCTCCTCCGTCTATGATGGTTTCGGCTGCAGGAATGCGATCCTCTTTTCCCGCCTCGAGATACTGAACCACCACCGCGTCTCCGCGATCCGCTTCTACACCTCCCTCTTTCTCGAGGAACTCCGGAGCGAGGAGACGGTTGAAAATGTCACCTTCCCCCGCTTTGAACTTGAGCAACTTCATCGCGACCTGCAGGTGAAACGGAGAAATCTTCGTCGTGAAAACCGACTCGTGGATTTTCCCATTTTCATGGACGAGCACGTATTCGATTGGCCCGCCTTCCCGCATGTTCGCGGTGACGGGAATGAAAATTTCGCGGTTCTTCGCGTCGAACTCGATTTTTCCGAGTCGATAGCGGTGCTCGCCGATTTTTGTCACGGCGGGACGCTCGGGCTTCTGCTCCTCTTCCTCAGCCATGCCTCGCGCGACGAGGAACGATATCAGCAGGAGAATTGTTACACGAAAAATCATGTTCTAAACATAAGCCGCATTTCGCACTCGTAAAACCAGGAGTAGCCGGTCAGTCGGGAAGAGCGTAACCCACCCTGAATGAAATGTCCTGAAATTGCCATCCTCATGCAGTGGTTCTACGCCTACGCGCGGTATCGTAGCGGCGCGAGGATCATTACAGGAATGGAGAAAGCTTCCTGAAGAGATCATGTGGAAATTTCAAACCCCACTTTATTCCAACTATACATTCGAGCCGATTCGCGAGGCCGAAGGCCATTCTTTTCCATTCGTGTATCACTGCAGAGCCATTCTTAAGGATTTTGACGAGCGCCCATGAATTTTACCAAGACTCGAGACGCCGTGAGAAAGGATTGCCAACCTCGTCAATTCCGTCGACCGTTCTGCCTTATGTGGCGATTCCTCCTCCTGACCGCGCTTGGCAGCGCTGTTGCAATGCTTCCCGAGAACTCGGAGGCACAGTCGTCTCTTCCTCCTATCGTCACCGCAAAGTGCTCCGGATGCCATCAGCCGCCCCGCCCGGGATCAATGCCTCGCCACGCCTGGCCGAGGATCATGAAAGCCATGGTCGAACTGATGCAGATCGCCAACGTGCCGATCAACCAGTCCGAATACGATGCCCTGATGTCCTTCTACAAGGCGAACAGCCCGGAGAAACTGGCTGTAATCGCCGATGAGCTGGACGAAACGGGAATGAATTTCACCAAGCAATCCATCGGGCCAATGCACAACGAAGAGCGGCCCCAGATCACGAGCCTGAAATTTGCCGACCTCGATGGGGATGGCAAGGACACCGACCTCGTCGTGACCGACAACAATTCCTCCGGCGTTTTCTGGCTTCGGCAGGAAAAAGAGGGCGACTGGAGCGAGACGCGTCTCGCAGAAATTCCCGCTCCAGTGACCTCAACCCCTTTCGACTTCGATGGTGACGGCGACACCGACATCGCTGTTTCCGCGATGGGGATCATGCATCCAAACGACAAGCTCATCGGGGAATTTCACATTCTCATCAACGACGGGAAAGGATTCTTCGAACAACGCACATTGCTCAAAGGGGTCCCACGAATTACCGACTGCGCGCCGGGCGACTATGACGGCGATGGCGATCTCGATTTTGTCGTGGCCCTTTTTGGCTGGCGCTACACCGGCATGATCGGTCTGCTTCGCCAGGATCCGAATGGGGAATTCAAACTGGAACCCATCCTCGAAATCAACGGTGCGATGCGCGTGATTCGCAACGATGCCAACGGAGACGGCAAAGCGGACTTTGTCGCCCTCATCACGCAGCAGCACGAGTCCATTGTGCAGTTCACCAACATCGGAGGAGCAAATTTTACGAGCAGCTACATCGCGCGAGCGAATCATCCCGCCTTCGGTTCCTCCAGCATTTTTCTCCAAGACCTCGATCAGGACGGCGATCAGGATCTGCTCTACACCAATGGTGACATGATGGATGAGAACCCCGAGCCGAAGCCCTACCACGGCGTTCGTTGGCTCGAAAACGACGGGACCGGCAAATACCAGCTTCACTACATCGCCGGAATGCCGGGCTGCTACGATGCCAAACCCGTCGATATGGACGGCGATGGCGATCTCGACGTCGTCTACTCCGCCCTCTATTTCCAATGGGACCAGCACGACTTCCCCACCCTCGCCTGGGCCGAAAACACCGGAGACTTCCGCGAATTCAAACTCCGGAAAATCGCTTACGACCCCACCAATCTCGCCAACATCGCGATCGGTGACATCAACGGCGACGGCAAACCCGACATCGTTGGAGGGGGCATGCATGTGCCCGGGCCGGTGACGAGAAAGGGACGGCTGACGCTTTGGACGCAGGAGTAGGTCAGAGGTCAGAGGTCAGAGGTC
>JAKMGR010000448.1 GCA_022424805.1 Verrucomicrobiales bacterium | reverse complement strand
ACTTTGTTGAGAAAACGGCCAAGCACCGCAGAGGGATACTTGGCGATGCCGGCTTCGACGATTTCTGTGGCCTTTGCTATTTCAGCAGGGGCAATAGGAGTGATTTGGGCACTGATGGGATCGACCTTCCAATCCTGCGGGAGAAAAGAATCATCTTTGGGAAAGCTCAGGATCGTTCCATTCTCTGCGGGTGAGTCCGCTGGCTCGGTAGTCGGTTCCGGAGTCGCGGTTGTTTACAGCCCGGGAGATTCTGCTGTGGCAGCCTCAGGGGCTTTGCGTTCGCACCCCAGGAGCAGCAGCGGAAGGATGAGGAGAAGGGCGTATCGCATGTCAGTCTCTTAGCGATGCCTCTTTTCCAGCCAAACTGCAAGCAGGGAGATGTCGGCAGGAGTAATTCCGCTGACTCTTCCCGCTTGCCCGAGTGTGGCGGGACGAATATCGGCGAGCTTGAGCTGTGCCTCGCGTTTCAGCCCGGTGATGGTGCCGTAGTCGATTTCGTGGGGGATTTTACGGTCATCGAGTTTGCGAGTGCGCTCGACCATGTCGTGCTGGCGTCGGATGTAACCTTCGTATTTCACATCGATCTCAGCCTGCTCCCATATCTCTGGCGCAAAACGTGCAACCAGCTCGGAGTCGAACTCGCTGTAGCTGGCTTCGGGGCGCCGCAGCCATTTTGCGAGGGAGCCATCTGCGGTGTGGGTCGTTTCAAGAATCTTACGGAGTTCGTCGATCTTTTCGCGCTTCGTCTCGCGGGTGGCGCGATAGTCTTCGTCAACAAGGTCGTGTGCGACCGCAGTATCGAGAAGGCGGAGGTCCGCATTGTCGTGGCGAAGGAGAAGGCGGTGCTCGGCGCGGCTGGTGAACATGCGATACGGCTCGTCGGTTCCCTTAGTGACAAGGTCATCGATCATGACCCCGATGTAGGCTTCGTCGCGTCCGAGGATGAAGTCTGATTTGCCAGCGACCTTGCGAGCTGCATTGGTTCCGGCGATCAGGCCCTGTCCCGCGGCCTCCTCGTACCCCGAGGTGCCATTGATCTGGCCGGCAAAGTAGAGTCCGGAGATCTTTTTGGTCTCCAGGGTGGGGAAAAGCTGGGTGGGCACGCAGTAATCGTATTCCACTGCATAGCCTGGGCGGATGATCTCCACATTCTCCAATCCTGGGATGGATCGGATGAAATCGTATTGCACATCGAAAGGGAGAGAGGTCGATACACCGTTGATATAGTATTCGTGTGTCTGCCTGCCTTCCGGTTCGAGAAAGACCTGGTGGCGGTCTTTATCAGCAAATCGGACGACCTTGTCTTCGATTGAGGGGCAGTATCGCGGCCCGACGCCCTCGATCTTGCCCGAATACATGGGGGATTTGTCGAGATTATCGAGGATGATCTGGTGCGTATCCGGATTGGTGTAGGAAATCCAGCAGGGCAATTGTTCCACGTGGAACATTTTATCGGCCCAGTTGTTGAGGGAAAAGATATCATTTTCGCTCTTTTCCTCGTCCCGAGCCCGAAATGAGAAGAGGGGAGGGGGATTGTCGCCTTCCTGCCGTTCACATTTCGAGAAATCGATCGATCGGGCATTGAGACGACATGGTGTTCCGGTTTTGAACCGCTCCACTTCGAAGCCGAGGCGAATCAGGTCATCACTCAGAGTGGAGGTGGCGTCGCCCATTCGTCCACCCTTTTCATTCTGCAGGCCGACATGCATCAATCCCCGCATGAAGGTTCCGGTCGTGACAATGACGGAAGAAGATTCGATCCGGACGCCGAGACTGGTCTCGATGCCGCCGACTGAATCATTTTCGACGACAAGGCTGGCGACATTTCCCTGGTGGAGATTGATTTGCTCTTCACCTTCGATCAGCCATTTCATCCGAAATTGGTAGGCCTTCTTATCACATTGTGCGCGCGGGGCACGAACGCTTGGGCCCTTTCGCGCATTCAGGATTCGAAACTGAATGGCCGTCGCATCGGCATTCAATCCCATGACTCCGCCCAGGGCATCGATCTCACGGACCATGTGGCCTTTCCCCAACCCGCCGATGGCTGGATTGCAGGACATCTGACCGAGTGTGTCGAGATTCTGGCTGAGTAAGGCCACCTTTGCTCCGACTCGTGCGGCTGCCATGGCGGCCTCCACGCCGGAATGGCCGCCGCCGATAATCAGCACATCGTATTTTTCTGGATAAACAAACATCTCGATTTTGTGAAGTGTTCCACGTGGAACACCGAATTATGTCAGAAATGCACCCGAATTTTTCCGAATACCATTTTCTTTCCGGGGGACTTTACGCTATCGTTCGCGCCCTTCCAACTACGGGAGGAAACTTTCTCATAGAGATGGCTGAAAAGACTAAATCGAAACCAACTGCCAAGTTCGCTGACGACCCGATCAATGCGTCGCTAACGGATGAGGAAAAGATCGAATTGCTTCGGACGATGGTCCGCATTCGTCGCTTCGAACAGACCTCGCTTAAATACTACCAGCAGGACAAGATGGGAGGCTTCCTCCATCTTTACATCGGACAGGAATCCGTGGCTGTTGGATCAATCTCCCTCCTTGGTGATAACGACCACGTCATCACTGCCTATCGTGACCACGGCCACGCGCTGTCCGTAGGGATGGGCATGAATGAATGCATGGCTGAACTTTTTGGTAAGAAGACGGGCTGCTCGAAAGGAAAGGGCGGATCAATGCACTACTTCGCTCCCGATAAAAACTACTGGGGTGGCCATGGTATTGTCGGAGGCCAGACTCCACTCGGAGCTGGGCTTGCCTTTGCGCTCAAATACAAGGGTCTCAAAGGATGTTGTCTCTGTTACCTCGGTGACGGCGCGATCAACCAGGGTGCCTTTCACGAATCGCTCAACCTTGCCGAACTCTGGGATCTCCCTGTGATTTACATCATCGAGAACAATGGTTATTCCATGGGAACCTCACAGAAACGTTCGTCTGCTCACCCGTCTGAGGGACTGGCTGCTCGTGCCATGGCATACGACATGGCCTTCGAACAAATCGAAGGAGTGAGCGTTTACGAAATTCGTGCCGGCGTGCAGGAAGCGATCGACCGCGCTTACAACGAATCGCGCCCCACCATGATCGAGATTCTTACCTACCGTCACAAAGGCCACTCCGTAGCGGATGCGAACGCCGACAAGTACCGCACCAAGGAAGAGATCAAGCGCTACATGGAGGAAAACGATCCGATCGACTTCTGGAAGAAGACCTTGAAGGAAGAAGGCATCCTGACTGACGAGCAATTCAAAGAGATCAACAAGGAAGCTGGCGAAGAAGCAGAAGCCGCCGCTGACTTTGCGATCAAGTCACCCTTTCCCGATGAGTCTGAAATTTTCGACGATGTATACTGGGAAGTTGACAACAACACCGAAGCTGGCCGCACCGGACGTCACTTCTTTCACAAGTAAACAGGGTAAAGACCGATGCCTATACCTGTTGGTTCATTGGCCTAACCTCATTAGATTTTATCCAAGCAGAATATGCCACGCGAAATTACTTACCGGGAAGCTCTCCGCGAAGGACTCGATGAAGAGCTCGCTCACGACGACAACGTCGTCATCATTGGAGAAGAGGTTGCTGAATACAACGGCGCCTACAAAGTCACTGAAGGCCTCTGGAAAAAGTGGGGCGATAAGCGCGTCATCGATGCCCCAATTTCAGAAGCCGGATTCATCGGCATGGGCATCGGCGCATCCATGCTCGGGATTCGACCTGTCATGGAACTGATGTTTTTCAGCTTCGCCTACGTCGCCTTCGATCAGATGATGAACAACGCTGCGACCTGCCGATACATGTCGGGTGGTCTCATTAATGTTCCTATCGTGGTTCGAGGGCCAGCTAATGGCGGAACGAATGTTGGCGCGACGCACTCGCACACGCCGGAAAACATCTTCGCCAACATGCCTGGACTGAAAGTCGTTTCCCCATCCGATGCCTACGATGCAAAAGGACTGATCAAATCATCGATCCGTGACAACGATCCAGTTTACTTCATGGAGAGCACGGTTCTTTACGGACAGAGTTGGGAAGTGCCAAGTAACGACGAACTCGAAGATGGGGAACTCGTCATTCCTTTGGGCAAGGCCAAGG
>JAKMGR010000368.1 GCA_022424805.1 Verrucomicrobiales bacterium | reverse complement strand
GATCATTGGCTACGACGGCAACCTCTACTTTTTCAGTAATCAGCTCCACCGCACTCCGTTCTTCAATGGAGGCAAAGACATTACCGCTCCACCGTTTTCCATCTTCAAGGGACGACCGCTCCCGGCGGGACGTTTCCGATTAGGTCAGTAGTCGCCGCAAGAGACCATGGCGACCATTCTCGACACCCTCAAAAAGGGAACGGAATATCTCGAAAAATATGAAGTCGAGGACGCCCGACTGAACATGGAGCACCTCATCGCCCATGTTCTCAAGATCGATCGAATGCAGTTGTATCTCGATTTTGATCGTCCAATACCCGAGCCAGCGCTGGAAAGCCTTCGCGAACTCACCAAGCTGCGCAGCAAGGGCGAACCGCTCCAGCACATCCTAGGCAGCGTTGAGTTTTGCGACCTGGAATTCAAATCAGATGCCCGGGCTCTTGTACCACGCCCGGAAACAGAAGAAATGGTCAGTCTTATCCTGTCGCACGATTGGCCTGAAAAAATCTCCCTGCTCGATATCGGCTGCGGTTCCGGGGTGATCGGACTCTCCCTAGTTCATCATCTCGGTGATCGAATCGAACGAGCTGTCCTCAGTGACATATCCAGCGAAGCACTCGCCCTCACTGCAGAGAATGCGGAATCACTTAGCCTGACCGATCGCGTCGAATTGGTGGAAAGCGATTTGCTGGAAAATATTACCGGCCACTTCGATCTCATCGCCGCCAACCTGCCCTATATTCCCAGCGCCGAAGAGACCAGTCTCAGCCGTGAAGTCCAGCGCGACCCTAACCAAGCGCTTTATGGTGGAGAAGTCGGGACGGAGATCATAAATCGCTTTCTATCCGATTCGATTGAACACACAGATCCAGGCAGCGTCGTCGCGATTGAGTATGGAATTGGACAGCACGAGGATCTCCGCGTCCTAGCCGAGGACCTCGGATATTTCCCTGCAGAAATTAAAGCCGATCTCAGCGGGATTGAGCGCTTTCTTTTCGCTGTTAAATCCGCCTAAAGCTGCTACGATCATCGCGTTTCTCCCCTCTCATTTGTCCTGCCGCTACGGGCCTTTCTGATTCAACCGTCAGGACGACGGAAATTTACGAAAGTACCTGCATGGAAAAATTTGTCGTACACGGTGGCAGCCAGCTGAGTGGTAGCCTGAACGTCAGTGGCTCGAAGAACGCTTCATTGCCTATCCTGGCAGCGACCCTGCTGACCAAAGAAGAATGTGTGATCCGTCGCGTGCCAGACGTCTCCGACACGAACTACATGCTACAGATCCTGCAGAATCTGGGTGCCGAAGTCGAGCGGGCGAGCGGCAATGTGATCATCAAGTGCGAGAAAATCCGTTCTCACGAAGCCCCCTATGATCTCGTGCGGAAAATGCGGGCCTCCGTTTGCGTAATGGGCCCCTTGCTAGCTCGTCAGAACCGCGCCGACGTTTCTCTTCCTGGCGGATGCGTTATTGGAGATCGTCCCATTGATCTCCACCTCAAAGGCCTAGAAGGACTGGGAGCCGGCGTTACCGTCGATGGCGGAAACGTTCATCTTGAAGCACGTCGTGGACTGATCGGTGATACCATTGACATGGCCGGAAAGCACGGTGCAACGGTTCTTGGAACGGACAATGTCATGATGGCTGCCGTTCTCGCGAAAGGGACTACCGTCATTACTGGAGCCGCCTGCGAGCCGGAAGTGGTTGATCTCGCAGATTTTCTTATCTCGATGGGAGCAAAAATCACTGGCGCAGGAACCCCTCGCATCGAAATCGACGGTGTCGACGAGCTTGGCGGCGTCAAGCACACCGTGATTCCAGACCGAATTGAGGCCGGAACGTTTCTCGTTGCCGGTGCAATGGCCGCAAAGGATAAAGTCACCCTGAAGCGGGTCAACGCCGGGCACCTTACTAGTGTGACACAGGTTCTCGAAGCCTGCGGATGCGGCATCGAATTTGGAGATAACACAATCACGATCAGCCGCGCCGCGAACCCGGTTGGCGCCAACATCACGACGGAACCCTATCCCGGGTTCCCAACTGATATGCAGGCGCAGATGTGCGCACTCTTCGCGACGACCCCGGGTCTCAGCGTGGTCAAGGATACCATTTTCCCTCAACGCTTCATGCACGCTTCCGAGATGAAACGAATGGGTGCCAATATCGACGTTGATGATGGCACTGCAATGATCAACGGCGTCGAGCAGCTCAGTGCCGCACCCGTCATGGCAAGTGACCTCCGAGCCTCTGCAGCGCTGCTT
>JAKMGR010000362.1 GCA_022424805.1 Verrucomicrobiales bacterium | reverse complement strand
ACATAGGCATCAAAGGGTTCAATTCCCGCAAGATCGAAGTCGAGCTGCAGAAAGCTGACGCCCAGTACCACCAGCAAAAGCATGACCGGGACAAGACGACCGATCCACTTCCCGTCTCCCGGCAATGGTTTTTTCCATTTCGCAGGAAGGGCTTTCATGGTCCACCGCTGCAGATTTCCATGCGAACAAATGAACTGACAATACACCGGCTGCTTCGTAAACCATGGCACGAGAAAGGCAGCAACGACGAAAAGAACAAGACCCGGTGTGGCCTCCCACGGTAATCGTGTTTCGATCCAGCCGACAATCAGAGATTGCGCAATGAGATCACCAAGGGAAAACCCGAGTCCTCCAATCGTCGCGACTGAGTAAATCCACCTCAGTTTCTGGAAACGCTTGTTTTTCCAGAAGGCAAACAGACAACCCACGATCAGAAACCCGAGCAGGAGCACATCTTTCCATCCAAATCGAATCGACCGCTTCACTCCCTCTTCGCCTTTCGCTACCGCAAGTCGATGGGTAATGCTCTCCCGGACAGCCTCACTCGTTCGAGTGGCGCCGGATACCGCGTAGATCTCCGCCTCGCTGAAGTCCTTGATTGCTGCGATTTCATCCCAGCCTCGTCCATTCCACGATTCCATGAAGAGCAGGTCGAGTTTCACGTCATCGACATGGCTTGGCGTATCGTAGCTATGCCGCATGGCGATGCCGACAACTTTGTCCGCTGTATCACTCACGACGAGCAAGTCGCTTGGGCCCGAGTAGCCAACTATCTCGCGGGAATGCGGCATCGTCCGGACAACATAGCCAATCTTTTGACCCGAAGCATCAAGCACGAAATGCCCACCTCGTGGTCCCGAATCGACCCGCAGTCTTTTCGCCCCTGGGAGCAACTCTGCTACCTCACCCGCTGTCACCGGCCAGTCGCCTTCGACACGAAGTCGCTCATGATGAGAGCGCACGAGCCAGGCAATGGCGAGCAGCACAAAAAGCCGGTAGAGTTGGAGCAGGGAAAGTTTCAAAAGTTCAGCGAAGCTTGTCCGCAATGCTATCAGCGTATCCCGTCATTTCAAGGAAGGCGCGCCCGACGATTTCGTCTCCCTCCCAGATATCACACGCCCCTTCCCAGTAGCTGACGCCTCCGCTGCCGTTCGCCATTTCCTGCCCGTCCATGGTCGGCTTGAGCTGAAAAGTGCGAAGCTCCCCCAAGTTCGGATCGACAGTCTCGATACGCGGTGAAATCGGATACTCGGCTCCGGTTTTGGGACTCTTCCAGGCACCATCGTGAATCCATCGGTAATCGCCCAGTTTCTGGTGCGTAAGTTTTCCGGTCGGATCGATCCAGACGAGCTTGGAATACTCGGAGGGCTCTCCACTGTCCGTTCGCAGGACGTATCCCATGATTTCGCGCCCATCATAAAATTGCAGGCAGGCCCAGTCCCAGCCGATTTGATTGCGATCGAGTTGACTACTGGATATTTCGTGATCCATCCACGCCTCTCCTGCGACGGAATAGGTTTTCCCTTGAAAGGAAATCTCCCCTTCCGCGTTCAGCCGGGGAAACGTGATGTAGTAGCTCGAAGCAGTTCCTTCGGGACCTTTTCGGGAAATCCCCTCCTCTCCAAAAATTACGTGCTGCTTGTGTGGACGCAGGCGGAGCTTGTAGGACGCTTCGGACCGAACCGAACCCACCAGTTCCATTCCGCCACCTTTTTCGACCAGTTTCCAATTTCCATTTTTTACATTGAGACCTTCGAGCGAAGCCCGCGCGTCCCAACCTCCGCGATTCAATCTCTCTTCGTGAAGAAAGGTGTTCGTGTCAGGGTGACTGATCCCCATGTGGGCCATGTAGATCTGCTCATCCCCGAAAAGCTCGTCCTTCGGAACGTCTTCCGGTCTTTGTCCAAGCCGAAAGAACGTGGCCTGAAACCCAAAGCGTTCGGTGTCGGAAAAAAGGTGCCCCGTAAGATACCACCACTCGATTTTGAAATCGGTATGGCTGCCGTGGTCACGAGGAAACGTGAGCTTGTGCCCAACGCGTGGGATATTCCATTTTTCTTCGCCGGTAGATAACTCTGTAAGAAAGAACCAAACAAGGCTCAACAGGGTCAAGTGACTGGCCCAGAATGGTATGGTCACTGATCCAACCCTCCTTCGCCATGGCTTCGTAAGAGTTGCAGGGTTTCGTCGCTGGGTGGTCGGTTTCATTCTCTCGTATCAGAGCGGAGGTTGGCGTTTTTGAATCCGACCAAGCGGGCGACAATGGCAGCAGCGGCGATGGTAATGCCGCCGAGGGCGAAAAAGGAAATCCACGGCACTTGGTAGGTAAGCGTCCAGCCAAAGCTCTGCGGGTTGATCACGTGAATGAGAACCCAGCCGAGGAAGAAACTCAGGATGATACCTCCGACAAAACCGACCAACGAAAGCCCGATCCCTTCCCACATGGCTCCGCGGGCGATCTCGGAGCGCGAAGCTCCCAGCGATTTCAGGGTCGCAAGCTCGTTTTTCCGCTCTAGGAGAAGGCCGGCAAGAGCCAAACCAAGACCGCTTACCGCAATGACCACGGCAATGGCCTCGAGTGCATAGGTTACTGCGAAGGTCTGATGGAAAATGCGGATAGATTCACTTCGCAATCGTGCGTTGGTCTGCACCATGAGTGTGGGAAACTGCTCCCGAATCGCTTCGAGCACCTTTTCGGGCTCAGCTTTTTCATCGAGGTAGAGGGCAAGGTTGGACACGCTCTTGTCATCGAACCATTGACTGGTGTGTTCCCTCGCGACGATCAGGGTTCCCGTTTCGTTCCCGTATTCTGCAAAAATCCCGGTGATGGAGATCGGCTTTTCCCCATCTGGGGTCGGCAAGTCGATGCGACTCCCTTTTTCCAGCTGAAACCGACGTGCCATGGATTCGGAAATCCAACCGGGAAAGCGATCGCCGATTTTTTCCCCGAGCGACCGCGGGCCGGTATCCGCGGGCGCATCCTGCCACATCAATTGCAGGTATCGCTCCGAATCCGTATTGTAGTCGGCTCCGCCCAGGAAAAAATCGGCATTGCCGAGGGATACGGTGTAGCGACGCAATTTGTCAGCACCAGCGACGCCGGGAGT
>JAKMGR010000357.1 GCA_022424805.1 Verrucomicrobiales bacterium | reverse complement strand
GAGATCCACTTCGATGGTGTTCTCGCTTGTCAGAACGGTCTCGCAGCCAAAACAAATATCGAAGAGCTTTCCGCCGCGGTGAAAAAAGACGAGTTCACTGTTTGCATTAATCTGAATATTGGTAAGGGGAGCTACAGCTTGTTCACTTCCGATCTTTCTCCGGAATACGTTGAGTTCAATCGCGAGGAATACGCTTTGAATCGGAAGTCGTAAGAGGGCGTTTACTTGCGACCGGATCCAGGTTTGGTTCGGTGATCACCAAAGTATTTCTCGCTCCGGTATCTCAGCCAGACCCTGAGTTCCTGGGGAATCTGGTCCTTTTGCTCTTTCGTTAGTCTCTCGTAGAGCGATAGTGCGCGCTGTCTTTCATTTCGACAGGCACGGTTTCGATGCTGCTTCCAGAACGTTTTGGCCAGCCGAATACGACGCGCAGTCTCTTTTAGAAGAGCGGTGCCTTCGAGTTCGTCGTCTGGGATCTTACGCTTTTTTGCCATGAAAATTACGCCATTTTTCGAGAGTAATTCGACGTGAAAATTACCAAGAAAGGTGCTCCTGTTTATTTGATGAAGCGAATCCTTTTGTCCTGCTCTTTGCTCCTGTCGTTCTCCCTGCTTGCAACTTCCCTCCGCGCTGAGCAACGTTTCGTTTATTCTTCCGCGGGCGCGGCCGTGACAGTTTACAAGGTCGACATTGAATCAGGTGAACTCACCGAGATTCAGAAGAACCCAGGAACGGGCCTTACCGCGATCACGAAGAATCAAAAACTGCTCTACCGGGTCGGAGGAGAAGAGATCGAAACCTATTGGATTCAGAAAAACGGAAAATTGCGCTCTCTCGGAAAAGCGACGACTGAGGCGAAGGGCGGCTTCCTCGGGCTCGATAAGACGGAACGCTTTCTCGCGGGAAGCAATTATGGGGGCGGAAGTATCGCGGTATGGGGCATCGGAGACGACGGCATTGCAAAAGGCGAGCCCGTGGCGGAAATGGCGCTGGAGAAGGCAGCTCACTCATCGGTTTTTTCTCCTGGCAACGGATACCTCCTCGTTCCGGCGACCACTCCCAACAAGGTTTTCCAGATTCGCTTCGACGGGAAAACTGGAACGCTTCAGCCAAACGATCCTACTGCCGTGTCGGGCCCGACTGGCGAAGGGACCGCACAACAGCCACGACATATCCGCTTTCACCCGAATGGAAAAATTGCCTACACGACGCTGGAGCGCGAATCACCCGGAGTGGGCGTCTGGAAGTGGGATGAATCGAAGGGGAACCTGACCATCCTGCAAAATATTATTACCCTTCCGAAGGGATTCGAGGGGGCCATCACGACCGCGGACCTGCATCTCACGCCTGATGCAAAATTCCTCTACGTCTCCAATCGCGACCTGACCGATCGAAAAGCAGTCACGGGGAAAAGCTCGATCGTCGGCTTTCGTGTCGACGATGAGTCTGGCAAGCTTACCTTGATCGGTCACACCCATTGTCCGCAGGTGCCGCGTTCCTTTGCCATCGACCGTGCTGGAGAGTTTCTCTATGTTGCAGGGCAGACGGCTGCAAAACTAGAGGTTTTCCGAATCGATTCCGCAACTGGTGAACTATCCAGTGTGCAAATGCTTGATACTGGCAAGGGCCCAAATTGGGTTCTTTGCGTCACAAAACCGTAATTTCAGAATGCGACACCCACTCCTGTCCATCCTCGTTCTCGCGACCACCCTGCCACTTGCGAAGGGGGAAGAAAAGCTTTCGTTCAATCGCGATATTCGCCCGATCCTATCGGACAAGTGTTTCTACTGTCATGGGCCTGACAAAAACACACGAGAGGCAGATCTCCGCCTCGATGTTCGGGAAGCTGCGGTAGCAATGGAAGCGATTGTCCCCGGTGACGTGAAAGCGAGTGAGTCCTACTGGCGAATCACATCCGACGACGAAGATGAGTTGATGCCACCGCCCGAGTCGCACAAAAGCCTGACTGCGGACGAGAAAAAGCTGATCACAAAGTGGATCGAGCAAGGCGCCGAGTATGAGGCGCACTGGGCGTATCTTCCTATAGAGCGCCCGCAAGGGTTGCCACAGGGATCGAAGGCAATCGACGAGATTGTCACTGGTCAGTTAGAGGAAGAGGGGCTGAAATTGTCGGAGAGGGCGAACGATGTCACTCTTCTGCGACGCCTCCATTTTGATATCACGGGTTTGCCTCCCCGGTTGGGAGATCTCGACCGGTTTCAGAAAATCGGGATCGAACGGTATGTGGATGAATTGATAGCCTCGCCACACTTCGGAGAGCGTATGGCGATTGAGTGGCTCGATGCAGTACGCTATGCTGACACCGTAGGATACCATGGCGATCAGACGCTCGAGGTCTCGCCGTTTCGCGACTACGTGATCAATGCCTTCAGTGAAAACAAGCCGTTTGATCAGTTCACGATTGAGCAGATTGCCGGCGATTTGCTTCCTGATGCGACCCTCGAGCAGAAGGTCGCTGCGGCATACAGCCGAATTGGGCAGAGTAGTAATGAAGGAGGGATTCAAGATGCGGAATATCTGGCTAAATACCAGTCCGAGCGTGTTCGGACGACATCGACGGCGTGGCTCGGAGCAACAATGGCCTGTGCGGAATGTCACGATCACAAATTTGATCCCTACACGGCGGAGGACTTCTACCGCTTTGCTGCTTTCTTCGCTGACATCCTCGAAAAGGGAGCTTACACCGGTGACGGATCCTATCAGGAAGACACTGGGAAATACCAGGGAGCGGGCTATCGCTTTTCCAATCGCGGGCCGCAGTTGGAGGTGCCCACGGATGAGCA
>JAKMGR010000344.1 GCA_022424805.1 Verrucomicrobiales bacterium | reverse complement strand
GTGTCGAAGGTCTGGAGTTGCGAAAGGTGACATTGCCCGGCGATAGTCCGCGAGGCGGGATCCTTACCCAGGCGAGCATTCTCAAGGTGACCGCGAACGGCACAAACACTTCGCCGGTTCCTCGTGGCAGCTTCGTCCTCTCAAACCTTCTGGGGACGCCTCCGAACCCACCTCCGCCGAGTGCCGGTTCGGTCGAGCCTGATACGCGGGGGACCACCACGATTCGCGAAGAGCTCGCCGCCCATCGCAGCGTGGAAAGCTGCAATAGCTGTCATCGGGAAATCGATCCGCCGGGCTTTGCACTGGAAAGCTTTGATCCGATCGGCGGATTCCGCACCCGCTACCGCTCCACCGGACAGGGGCAGGTGCCCGACCAAACCCTGTTTGGTCGACCGATTCGCGAATACCGTCTCGGTCCACCCGTCGACGCTTCGGGCTCAACCGCTGATGGCGAACCTTTCGCTGGGATCCGTGACTTCAAACGACTCATGCTGAAACACGAAGACCAGATTGCCCGGAATTTTCTCAACCAACTGATCACCTACGCCACGGGTGCGGAGATTCAGTTCGCAGACCGGGAAGAACGGGATCAGATTCTTGATGACGTTCGCGCCAAAAACTACGGGGTCCGGGAAATGATCCACGCCCTCGTGCAGAGTGAAATTTTTCGAAACAAATGAACCGTCGAACTCTTCTGAAAGCCTCCGGGATTTCCCTTTCTCTGCCCTTGCTCGAAGCCTTTGGGAAAGAAAGCGGAACCCCTCCCAAGCGTGCCCTCTTTCTGTGTAATACCTTGGGCTTCTATCCGCCAGCTTTCTATCCAAAGGCTTCGGGCTCGGACTACGGACCGTCCGAATACCTGTCACTCCTGGACGGTCACCGCGAGGAGTATACCGTTTTTTCCGGGCTTTCTCATCCCGACCAAGGTGGCGAGCATGCCTGCGAAATGACATGGCTGAGCGGGGCCAGGAATCCGGGGCGCGATGGATTTGAGAACTCAATTTCGGTCGACCAGTTCGCCGCCAGGGAACTCGGCAACGTGACCCGGTTTTCTTCTCTTTCCCTAAGTAGCGACGGAAAGAGGAGCCAGTCTTATACCGAAACGGGGGTCATGATCCCGGCGATGGATCGCCCGTCGGAAGTGTTCGCCAAGTTGTTCCTGCAAGGCAAGCCGAACGAAGTGGCGCGGGAAAAACGGAAACTGAGCGACGGACACAGCATCCTTGATTCTCTGGGTGACCAGAGAAGACGGCTTCTCGCAAATGCATCACCGGCTGATCAGGATAAGCTCGGTGCCTACTTCGAAGCCGTTCGTGAAGCTGAACGGGGACTCACCGAAGCCGAAGCCTGGTATGATCGTCCGAAACCAAAACTCGACGTAGATATGCCGCAGGACATTTCTGACAAAGCAGACCTAGTCGGGCGAATCGAATTGCTCTTCCAGCTCGTGCCCTTGGCGCTGCAGACGGACTCGACTCGGGTCATCAGTATTGTGATTCAGAATAACCACGGTATCCCTCTCATCGACGGCGTCGACGCTGAACACCACAACCTTTCCCATCACGGTCGCGACCCGGCTCGAATCGACCAATTGAAAAAGATCGAGCGTGCCATCCTCGGTAGCTTCGATGGACTCCTTTCACGGATGAAGGAACAACAGGAGAATGGTATCTCGCTTCTCGACAGCACCTGCACCCTGCTCGGCAGCAATCTTGGCAATGCTGCGGCTCACGATCCCCGGAACAATCCCATTCTCCTCGCTGGCGGGGGGATGAACCATGGCGGCTATTCGGCCCATGATTCCAACGATAATACACCGCTCGGTAACTTGTTCGTCCGCATGCTCCAGGAAATTGGAATCGAGACGGACTCCTTTTCCACCAGTAAAGGACAGTTGGATTGGTAGCTCGAATAAGCTCAGTCAAAGTGCTTGGAGCTACTACTGCGTCTGCTCTTTTATCAAAGCTGGCAGGATCCTCTCCGGCACTGTCTTGAGCATTTTGCCCATGCCCTTGTTGTGGGCCGTGATGACAACCAGCAAGTCGACCTCGGGAAACATGAGGATGAACTGTCCGCCGGCACCGCGTCCGGATTTGCAGTCGTAAGTTTTGCCATTGATCTCGACATCGTGTCTCCACCAGAAAAATCCGTAGCTGGTTCCTTGCGGGTTAGTGTGAACTTTTGAGGTCGCCCGCTCAACAAATTCAACAGGAATCAGCCGCTCGTCCTGCCATTCACCGTTGTTCATCGCCAACATGCCCCACTTGATCATGTCGCGGGAGCGCATGCTGCTGCCGGCCGCTGATTTGGGCAGACCACTCAAGTCGTCCTGCCATGCAAAGTTGGTGATGCCCATTTTTCCGAGCAGTTCCTCCTCGATGAAATCGCGAGCGGTTCCAGGAACGACGGCCTCGATCACCTGCATTGTCATGGACGGGTCAGATCCTTGGTATTTGTATTCGCGAGGTGAAGGCGGAATTGGAGTACTGTTTGCTAGGTAGGCCTCGATTTGTCCCTGGCCTTTGAGTTGCGCGGGATTTTTCATCAATTCTTTTGCCTTGGCCTGATCGATCCGAATTCCGGAGTGCATGTTCATGGCTTCTGCCAGTGTGATCTCGGTCGCGCCTTTCACGAGCTTGCTTTGATCAATATTTTTGAGGAAACTCACCACCGGCTTGTCGAGATCAGCCATGGTGAGGTGTCCGAGTTGAATCGCTCTGCCGACAATCATCGCAGTATAGGATTTCGTGATCGACATCTGGTAATGCGGGTAGTTGGCCCGACCCCGACGGTAGTAGGATTCAAAGATTAACTCGCCGTCTTTCATCAGAAGAAAACTGTCGACCTCCCCATGATCACCGGCCGCAATTTCGCGCGCGAACTTCAGGATCGCACGGCGATCACCATGCTCCCGGGTGAGGGGCGCTACGGGGATGCCGTCATTGCGCTGATTCGGACGCGCATTGATGAAGGGTTCAACGAGATCGGGCAGCTGGGCCTCGAGCGAGAAAGACACGTCCTCGGCATTGAGGTCGGTAACCTCGGGGGCGAGGCCGTTGGCCTCTTCGGCATTCATCGACTTCTTCGGAGGAGAAGCGGTCGGGTGAGCATTGGAAATGTCCTCTGGCCGCTTGGTGACCTTGGCGTTGGATGCAGGCACGGCAGTCATGCGTGGGCGCTTCCAATCGGCAGCCTCATAGCCGTTTGGTTTCTTTGGTTTGATTACTTCAACGAGTTCCGCGTTCAGATCAAAAAGAGGCCAGTCGTCTGTTCGGAACGGTGAGGCGGGAAGCCCTTCCTTGTTGTAAAGCAAGTTGCGACCGGAAGGGTTCATCGCCCAGGCGTAGCGAACCGCGGCAGGCGCTTTCACTTCAGGGGAATGAACAACGACGGTATCGCCGCGAATTTTCGCTTCCGCCCAGTGCCACTTCCGGTCTTCCCCCGAGATCGCAAAGGGATCGAGTTTCCCACTTCGGCCAGTCATCAGGCCGCTGCCGATAGAATCGAATGTCAGGGCGACTTCGCTATCCTTGATTTCCTGTTTCAGAAAGCGGGGGCCGGATCCGACGATGTCTTTGCCGTAGGTGTTCTCCAAAGCGTAGAGCGCATGCCGAATGCCGACGGGCTTCTTGTTTTTCGGATGCAACTCGACGGCGTCTCCGGTGTCGATGGTGACGGCCATACCTGTGTTTGACACTTCGCTTGCAACCAGCAGCATCGACTCGCGGTTTACCGCCCACGAGGCTGCGATGCCCTCGACAGGCTCGGTTTGCTGAGGATTCCAGCTTGGCAACTGCGTGAACTGAAACGGAAAGTCCTTCGCAACATGTCCAGCCGATTGCTCATGCCAGGAATCCCGGAAGTGAGCGATCATCTGCGGCAGCTGCTTCCGGTAGTGGGCCGCCTGCGGAGCGTTCTTCGAATTGCGCTCTCCCTGATACCAGATCATGCCGCGAATCCCGTAGGGGCGCACGGGAACGATCATAGCGTTGTAGATGTTCTGCGGATACTGATGCCCGAGGTCGGCCGGCTGGGTGATGATGGGAGGTGCCAGCGGGCGAAAGGCGTTCTTCATCGTCTCACCCGCATCGATCAATGTGTTGTATTGCTCCAGTTCAACGTCGAACGCCGCGAGCGCCTTGGCGTCCGTCTTGCCCTGCTTCTCTCTCTGGCGTTCCGCGTTCGCATCCAGAGATTCCTTGTGAGCTAAGGCACGCGGATCGTCCTTCTGAAGCGCCCAAGGCATCCAGCCTTCGATGGGGGTGCCTGCGTAGGCCCGCTGAATGATCCCGATGGGCACACCGAGTTTCTGCTGCAGTGTCTTGCCAAAGTAATAGGCCACCGCAGAAGTCTCGGCCGCTGAATTCGGATCGCAGAGTTTCCATCGGGCAAGCCGGTCGCGGTTTTCCTCAAGTGGCTCGTGCCAGTGTTCACGGGAGGATTTGAAGAGGCGCAGATTCGGCAGGTCCACCTGCGCTTCCCCCTCGGCCTCAAAGGAATTGCCGGTCGACCAACCCATGTTCGATTGGCCCGCGCAAAGCCAGACTTCGCCGATAGCGACGTCTTGGATCGTGATTTCATTCTCTCCCCGAACGCTGATCGAGTGGCCTGTCCCATGTTCGGGTGTCTTCAGGAAAAGCTTCCATTTACCCTCGTTATCAGCCGTCGCTTTCGCGCTCGCTCCCCAGCTCGCCTTGACCGTCACTGTTTCTCCAGCCTCGGACCATCCCCAGATCGCATTGGATGTTTTTTGCTGCAAGATCATGTGATCCCCGAACAAACTGGGTAGTCGAACCTCTGCGGAAGTGCTCAGGCAAATGGAGAGCACGATGACCAGGGGGGTAAATAGTTTCATACTGAAGAATATTGGTGCTTTATCTTTCGACCCGCGTGTAGCGCGTGGAAAGGTAAGTAGGGAAGGTGTAATCTTTAAACTCGAGTGTCTTGCGGTGGTTGCTGAAAAAGTCGATTCGGTCGGCGTCTGACTCGAGTGGAATCGTTGCCTGCCAAGCACCGGTCTCCGAATTCCGCGTCATCGCTTTTGAATTTTCGGACGGAATCATCTCCTGCAAATAACCAGGGCTGCCGTCGGGCGCGCGATTGAGGATCCACCAGATCCGGCCACTTTCTTCTTTGGAGCCTTCCGGAAAACGGACGGTGACGTGGAGAGAATCGCCATCGACTTGTGTTTCGACTTTTGGGGACTTCAGCAATGGTTCGACCGCCTCCGGGAAAAAGTGCCTCAGCAAAAACGCAGCCAAGTTCTCTTCATCCCGTTCCAGATCAGGATGGCCTTTTTTCCCGTGCCCGG
This sequence comes from Verrucomicrobiales bacterium, assembly GCA_022424805.1. Classification (GTDB taxonomy): domain Bacteria; phylum Verrucomicrobiota; class Verrucomicrobiia; order Verrucomicrobiales; family DEV007; genus Arctic95D-9. Next base: position 191 of record JAKMGR010000344.1, on the reverse strand, counting down.
GGTTGGCGCCGAGATAGAGGGGAATGTCAGGGGGATGCTTTCCACCCCACGCGAGATCGTAAGCGACAAAGTCATGGGTGCCGGGATGGAAGAGCATGTCGACGTTGCGCTCCCTCAGTTGTTTGAGATTTCGGGAAATGAAAACATCGTCGGAAATTTCGGTCGCGAATTTTTCGAGTTCCTCCCAGCTG
>JAKMGR010000334.1 GCA_022424805.1 Verrucomicrobiales bacterium | reverse complement strand
GAGCTGGGGGCCGGAGGCGTTTGATTGGTCGAATAGCGTTCCCAATGGCCCGCTCGATCACGGTTTCGATTACTACTTTGGAGACACCGTCATCAATTTCCCGCCATACGCCTGGATCGAGGACGACAAGCTCGTCAAAGCTCCGACCGTGCTCATGGACACGAGTAAGTGGAAGAAGATCAAAGAAGGAGGATGGGAATGTCGACCCGGACCGATGACCGATGATTGGGATCCCTACGAAAATATTCCGACGACCACGGCCAAAGGTGTCGAATACATCAAGAAGCAGAAAGGCTCCGAGAAGCCCTTCTTTCTCTACTTTGCATTTCCCTCTCCGCACGCTCCCATCATTCCGAACGACGAATTCGACGGCAAATCAGAAGCCGGACCCTACGGTGATTTTGTTTTCGAAACCGACGACGCCTGTGGTCGGCTTTTGCGTGCGCTGGAAGAGTCTGGGCAGGTTGATAATACAGTCGTGATTTTTACTGCCGATAATGGCCCAGAGAAATATGCCTACGCCCGCGATGAAAAATTTGGGCACTGGTCGGCGCACCCGCTGCGAGGCCTGAAGCGCGACATCTACGAAGGCGGTCACCACGTGCCGTTCATCGTGAAATGGCCTGGCATTACCGAAGGAGGGTCCGTGTCCAGTGCTCTTGTTTCTCAAATCGACATCATGGCGACCGTCGCCGGCGCCGTAGGAAGCGAGCTGCCAAAGGACGCAGCAGAAGACTCCCACGATATGATGCCTGTGCTGAAAGGTGAGGACATCACGATTCGAACCTCACACATCCACAATACCCGGGAGGAAAGCTGGGCAATCCGTGTGGGTGACTGGCTTCTGGTCGTCGGTAAGAGTGGCTACCACTCCAAGGTCGATCCGAAATGGGAGGAACGGCGCGGTTACCCTGCGGATGACAAGGCTGATGTCGAACTTTACAATCTGGCAGCAGATATCGGGCAGAAAAATGACCTCGCAGGTAAGCATCCTGACAAGGTCGCCGAGCTAAAAACGCTTCTCACCGGGATCCGTGAGCAAGGGTACTCGGCTCCGCGTCTTGCTGGCGAATAAGAACGCTTTGCTGCTATAACCCCAATAGTGGCGCAGGCACCAGAAACGCATGCTGCTCCATCAGGCTGTAAGAACCGTGCCAGCTAAGGTATTGGGTGAGCCAAACGAGGAACACGTAGGCTGCGACGACGGGGATTGCGGCGAGGCGAGCAACCCATCGGGAAACCCAGATTCGCTTTTCCTCCCGCCGCAACGAGCGCGAAACGGCCCAGCCGACGACGAGGCGCGCCGGGTAAATAAACAAAACAAAAAGCAAGTTCGGGAGCCACGCGACTTCATTCGGAGTCAGCTCGATTTTCAATAGATAAAGAGGCAGGGCGAAGAGCAGCGTCACAAAGAGGGCCAGCCAGAAAGCGAGAGGAGCGCGGCGAAAGAGATTGCGAGCTTCGCGTATTGAGAAAAACTCCGAGAACCGTCGTGTCACCGCGAAGCGCGTCTGGAGAAAAGGCACATACATCACTGCGATTCCAAGGAGAATTCCGCCGAGCAGGGAAACGAGAAAGGACGGCCCGGGGTTTTTGATGCCCCCGGCGGCAATCAAAAGTAAAGTCGGTATTGCCAGCCAGATCGCGGCTCCGGCGAAGCCCTTGGCACCAAGGATCCAGAGGTCGAGGATCGGAAGGCTTCCGAAAAACTGTTTCACACTATCACTGATGCGGGAAAACCTCTGATCTGAAATGAGCCACTTTCCGAATCGAACTGGAGCCGGCCACAGGAAGTGCCACCATCGACCACCACGAAGGATGGCCCAGATCAGGTGATATCCGACAGCCATAATCGAAAAAGCCAGAAAGATCCGAAGCTGATCGGCTTGCTGGCTGCCTGCTTCGATCAGCTCGGCATCCTGCCAGAAATCATGAACCAATCGCACGGGTAAGGTCCAGAGCCAGACAAAGAGAGCGATCGTTCCGATACGGGTGAATTGCGAAAGCCCGAGAAAGCCATAGTGAATCCTGCCACCCCGAGCGACTCGGGCAGAGGCTTCGAGTAAGAAGCCGAGGCTCAGTAAATTGAGAATCGGAACTACAGAGACGAGAGCGAGGCAGACAACAAGTGTCGCAAATCCGAAAAGATTTCTCGCCACCCTCCTGCACCACCCGAAGAATCGTTTCCCGGGAGAAACTTGAGCGATCTCCTCGTCAGCAGCAAGCATAGGTGGGGCCATTTCTGAAACGGAAGGCATTCACGTAGAAAGACGAGCGGCCATAATATCTAGTTACATTCGTTTTTCCGTGGCGATGGTTCTTCAAGCCTGCTCAAAGGCGTGTGCCGTTCGGAACAAGTCAGACTCGCCGAGCGGTTTGCCAAGTAGCTGCAGCCCGACAGGTAAATCGCTGCCTCCTTCGTTGACCGTGCCACAGGGGACAGAAATTCCGCAGATTCCGGCGAGGTTGGCCGAGATGGTGTAAATGTCGGCTAGATACATCGCCAGCGGATCGCTGGATTTCTCACCGATTTTGAAAGCCGGAGTGGGGGAGACAGGAGAAGCAATCACATCGACTTGCTCGAATGCCTCGGTAAAGTCTTTGCGAATCAAGGTCCGGACCTTCTGTGCTCGCAGATAGTAGGCGTCGTAGTAACCAGAACTGAGAACATAGGTTCCGAGGAGAATCCGTCGCTTCACCTCCGCGCCGAAACCTTCGTCCCGGGACAGTTCGTAAACACCGAGAAGGTCGTCGGCCTCAGCCGAGCGGTGCCCGTACCGAACTCCGTCAAAGCGAGCGAGGTTGGCCGAAGCTTCTGCGGTGGCGATGATGTAGTAGGTCGCAACCGCATGCTCCGTGTTCGGGAGAGAAATTTCCACGGTCTCCGCGCCGAGGCTCTCGAGCGTTTTCAACGCATCTTCGACTTTCCCTTTCACCGCGGGATCGAGACCCTCTGCGAAATACTCTTTTGGCAGTCCGACTTTCAGTCCCTTGATGTTCTTTCCAATCGCAGCGGTGTATTCAGGTACGGATTCATCCAAACAGGTCGAGTCTCGTTCACAAGGTCCGGCGATCATTTGCAGGACGAGAGCCGCGTCCTCCACCGTTTTCGTGAGTGGTCCGCACTGGTCGAGCGAAGAGGCAAAGGCAATGAGTCCGTAACGGGAAACGCGACCATAAGTGGGCTTCACCCCAACCACTCCGCAGAGACTTGCGGGCTGGCGAATGGATCCTCCTGTGTCAGTTCCGAGAGCTGCGATCGAGGTGTTAGCGGCGACTACGGCAGCCGAACCGCCGGACGATCCGCCTGGAATCCTGTCCGTATCATGGGGGTTACGGCAGGGTTTGATTCCGGAGTTCTCGTTGGAGGAACCCATTGCAAATTCATCCATATTCGCGCGGCCAAAAGGAATCGCTCCGGCATCTCGGAGCTTTCTCACTACAGTCGCGTCGTAGGGAGAGATGTATTTTCCGTGGAGAATCTTAGACGCCGCGGCACAGGGGTGGCCTTCTGCATTGATGAGATCCTTGATTGCAATCGGAATACCACCCAGGGGCTTCGACATGTCGACCGATTCTGCGTCTGCGAGAGCGCGGTCAAGGTCATAGGAAAGGTAACCTCCGATGTCTCCGTCCTTTTCGTCAATCGCATTGGCGAGTGATTGAAGAGCATCAGCTGGGGTGAGATCGCCTTGAGAATAGGCGTCTCGGAGTTGGGTGATAGTAAGTTCAGCGGCGTTCACTGTGCTACAGGGGCAAAAGGTGAAAAGGGAAAGAGAATCGTCTACTCAACGACTTTTGGCATCTTGATCTGGTCATGTGCCGTCTCGGGAGCGTTTGCCAACACGTCTTCCTGGCTCAGCTGATGCGTAGCGATCGCTGCATCCTCGCGAATGACATCGAAAATGTCTTCCGCATGTGCCGTGGCCTCGATTCCGTCGACGTCGATCTGACTCAGCTGCTCGACATATTGTAGGATCTGGTCGAGCTGGGATTGGTATTCCGTAGCCTCCTCATCGGTGAGGTGAATACGGGCGAGATGGGCGACGTCACGAACGTTCATGGATTCAGAAAAAGGATGCGCCGGTTCGGGCTTCCTTTCTATAGCACCTGACCGGAGTCTTTCCACTTCTCGTGAAACTCCTTGTATACTTTTGGCGAAATCTCCGAAGGTTTGATTTCGCTTCGACCGCCCCAGAAAACATTTGTGTATTCCACAGGGATACCCTTTTCAGCGAGATGAGCGTCGATTGCTGCCTTGTGTTCGAGAACGCGACCTTTGTCGGTTCCGTGGACGACGCCCATGATGTTCACACCACCAAAACGTGGTCCACCTTCGCGCCAGTAGGCGTGTGTCATGATGTTGTGGCGCCCCACTTCGCCACCGGCCTGTGGCTGCATTCCTTCCGGAACTTTCCAGTGGAAAAGAGCGTTGAATCGAGTGACTTTCTTACCGCTTGAACTCGCTTTTACGTGCTCAAGAAATGTGGAAAAACGACCGATAGCCTTTTTGCTATCAAGCTGTTCTGCAATTTTGTAGAATTCCTCCACGTCCATCCCAATCGCTTCGGCCCGGGGACCCCACGGATCCTCGCAAATTTCTTCCGGAGAAAGCTCTTCTTTGATCGCGAGAAGCACTTTCC
>JAKMGR010000333.1 GCA_022424805.1 Verrucomicrobiales bacterium | reverse complement strand
AGCAAGCGACGTCTCTTCGATAGTGGATGGCGTCTCACCCGCTCCGGACCCCCAGCCGCCGGCTGCATTTTGATTTCCCGAGCAGCCAACAGACACCACTGTCGGCTAAATCAGGCAACCTGATATCGTCGAGAGCGCGAACGACCATTGCCGTTCCGTAGGTCGGATTTTCCTCATCCTTGAAACGATACTGGTTACCAAACCAAAGCGGCACCCACGATCCATCGCTGCGCTGTTGCGTTTTTAAATAAGCGATGGCCTTTTCTTTTCCCTCGCCTATTCGCGAAGAAATTGCTTCCGGCATTTCCGGCTCCCATTCGTGCCACGCACGGAGCACGTGGGCGGTGAGGTCGGGTGAGGAACGATCAAAGGGAAGAGCTCCCCATCCTCGGCAAAAAGTCGGGATGCCGCCATCGCGATTCTGCAAATCGAGCAGCCAGACAATAGCAGACTCTGCTGCTGCTCGAATTTCCTCAAAACGCCCGGGACTCTGTAGCTTCGCCAAAGCAAGGAGAGCGCTGGGCGTATCGTCAGCATCGGGAACACCGCCTGCCAAATCTGTCCAGGCCCAACCTCCGGGTGAAGAGTTCGTGAATGGGTGGACCTCGGTGTATTGCTGATCCAGCAACCAGTCGAGAATGGCATCGGATCCTTGTCGTGGAACTTCAGGCAGTGCTTTCACGGAAAGAGTGGTTGCCCAGGTCGCGAGGTTGGTATCAATCGGCCAACTGCCATCGGGGCGCACGGTCTCGAGGAGAAAACGCACTCCGTTTTTTGCGACCGGGTGACTCTTTTCTCCTGCAGCAACGAGGGCCATCGTAACGAAACTGGTCAAAGGCGCAGCTTCGAGAAATCCTCCCGACGTGGGCTGGATTTCTACGAGCAGCTTCGAAGCACGATTCCAGAAGAACCCGATTTTTTTCCGTTGCACTTGCGTCGCACGCCCGATCGCAATCAGGGCAGGCAATGCATAACTGACGACGGGAAGGCGCATCGCTGCAAACCAGCTTCGCGGAAAAACGGAAAGCTCATAGGGCAGGCGCAATACATGGCACCATCCATTTTTCCCCAGCGTGCCACAAATCGCGCATAGCATGAGAATAGGAACGGAGAAGGTGCGGTCTTTTCCGTATCGCGCCTTCACCGTTTCCGCGATCAAAGCGGGCTCGAGCGAGCCGACGTAATCCCGAATCCAGTGGGAGGCATTGCGAACCGCATTTGCAGATTTTTCGCCGCCGTATTTGGAAAGCGCCGACCAACAGAGCAGCGTTGTCGAGATATTTGAAAAACTCTTCACCGTATCACCCCAGCCCCAATCGTCGTTTTGGTTTTCGATGAGCCACTGACATGCTGAAACAATCTCGTCATCATGGGCTACCTGGTCCACCTCACCCAGGGCGATCAGTGCGGTCGCAGTCGACAGGGCTGAGGTGGAGAGCTCCCCTTCCCAGTAGCCTGCTTCATTTCGCTCGGCGAGCAAAGCAGCGCGAGCATTTTCCAGTGCTGTACGTATCGCGTCCATTCACAGCGCAAGATGCCCGAGCGCGAGCAAGCCGTAGTAGGTGTATTCGATGTCGAGATCATCGTCTTCCCAACTTCCGTGAAAGCCTCCTGCCGCGGTCCAGAGGCTGTCGATAAAATCGAGCATGACCTCCTCTTTTCCATCAAACGAAATCTGCAAACCATCGAGCGCGTGAAGTGCCACGGCAGTGGAAAGCAAGTCCGGAAGCGGAGCGAGTGGGAAGGCCAGAAATCCGCCTGTGGGATGAAACGATTCAAACATCCAATCACCAATCGATTCAGGAATCGGAAGGCGAAGATTTCGGCACAGCGTAATTGCTGCGGCAGTAGAGGGAACGTTTGGGACGGGCAACTCGACATCGTTAGCCCAACCAGCGCCTTCAACCTGGAGCGAATCGAGGCAGGCTGCGAGCCCTTCTTCATTTTCGACCTTCAGTCCGTGATCAGCCCGAGCGCCATAGGCAAGAAAACAGGCGTAAGCAGATCCGGTCTCTGCGTCCTCGATCTGATTGTATCCTCCGTCTTCACTACGAAAGGACTCGATCCTCTCGAAAACAGGAGCCATTTCCGCTGTTGATGGCTGTTTTGTCAGGGCGGAATAGCACCTCGCAAGGCAACAAGCATGAACAAAATCGAGTTCGCCTATCTGCTCCTTTTTTCTATCCAGAAAATTGCGAAGCCCCTCCTCGGGCAAATCAGATTGCAAGGCAGTGAGACAGTCGATCGCAAAGCTGGTGTAATAGAGATCGGCTGTTCCGTCACGATCGTGAAATCCACCATCGGGATGCTCTTGTGAAAAGACAAAATCCCGGACAAGCCCGCTGGCTTCCTCCCCAAGGATGGAAGGAGCAAGACGCGCCACCTGCAGCATTTCGAGGCGAAGAGACATGAAGATATTTCTATACCGATTGAGTGAATCGCTACTCAACGAAAAGGGGCAAATCTTCCGGAAAGTCGTTGTCACCCTGTGTTTTTTCTTTTCTGCCTCCCATGCCTTTGGCTTTTCCCTGCCCCTCGTTTCCAACGACTTCAATACGATTGGTGACATCGCGACTGTGGACGTCTTGAAAAACGATCACAGCCAACTGCTGGAACATGCGTCTCTGTTGCGCGGTCCCCTTCCCTCCCAGGATGATAACTCCGTCTATGTATTCCACACGGGGTTCGGTAATATCTTGAAAATAGGGGACCAGAAAACCCTCCGTCACTCTCCCGCCCCATCCAACGGGATGCCTCTTGAAGTCGACCTCAATATCATTTCTGACTCGAGTTCCAGAAAATGCTTCGCTCATCTGTTCTTCAATTCTCTTTTTTTGCATACGACTCTTCAGGGCTCCCTCAGCAACTATGACATCCGCCTCATAAAATACTCGAAGCTCGGGTACCGTGATTTCAGGATCTTCCCGATCTTTGGCATCCTGAAGCTTCGTCTCCTCCTCGTTTACGACCACCGGTTCTGATTCTACAGATTCACTCTCAGAATTACCTTTTTCCTCAACCATTACCACTTCAGGATTTTCTGGCAATGGTTGAGGAGATACGGGAGAATTTGCAAGATCGAGGCCACTAATGTTCTCGTCGTTGTTGCTCAATCCCGGTTTTTCGCAAGACAGAAAAAAAAGACTGCACGAAGCAAATAATAGAAAGGTTCGAGTAAGTAAATTAGTCATAAGTTGCACCGCTGGTGTGGAAAAGGTTGCTTCTCTAAGGTAGCAAAGTCCAGAAATTGTCTCGACGAATCCTCATCCCACTCTCTTTACCCTACAATGAATACACAATCCTACGACTTCATCATTATCGGCGGAGGTAGTGCCGGCTACGCTGCTGCCCGAACGGCCCACGAACTCGGAATGAAGACTGCCGTTATCGACGGGGCAGACGAGCTCGGTGGCCTTTGCATCCTGCGCGGCTGCATGCCATCGAAAACTTTGATCGAATCCTCCAACCGCTTTCGGTCGATTCGCCATGCCAAGGAATTTGGGCTCCGCGCGGAAAATCCCAAGGTGAAGCCTGCTGAGATTATTGCTCGAAAGCGTCAACTCATCGGAGAATTCGCAGAGTATCGTCAGGGACAGCTGGAAGATGAGCGATTCGACCTGATCCGGGG
>JAKMGR010000325.1 GCA_022424805.1 Verrucomicrobiales bacterium | reverse complement strand
CACCTGTTGCTGCTACGATGGCATCGTGAGAAGTTCGAAGTTCATTCCGAACATGAGTCGGTGACATCTTCGTGAGATTGCCGTGAGTTACCGTGTGGTTGCCAATCTCGTGGCCTTCGGCAACCATGCGTTGCAGGATATGGGGATATCTTTTCGCGTTGGTTCCAACCACGTAGAATGTGGCTTTCACGTTACGGGATCGGAGAATATCAAGCAGGCGCGGGGTGTTCGTTGCGTGTGGACCGTCGTCAAAAGTCAGGGCCACGTAGGGTCGATTAATTTTGACGCTGGAGTAGGAAGTTCGCGAACCCACGGAACGGGGAAACTGAATGCTTCCCGCTTCGTTCCAGGGGGCTCCTCCAGGTGGGCGCGAAGGCCCTTGGTATCCTGGCGTTTTTACTGCAGCAGCATCATCTTTCTTTTTCTTAACGATGCTTTCGCAACTCGTGACCGCGATAGCAGCACACAGGAAAGGTAATAGGAGATAGTGGTGTATCCTTTTCAAGGTACCGGGATTTGTTAGGGGTAAAGAGGTGGAGGCGCGATCCAAGGACGGAGAAGTCACTGGGCTATTCCGCAAATTTAATAAAGTTTTAAAAAAATGCAACTTTTCTTAACTTTTTATAAATCTTTCCAAAATTGGTCGTAGATCCCGGGTTGTTTTCTCCGGCCAAAGATCGGGTGCTGTGACCAGTGCGCTATCGAGAGAATGGTGTTCCGGCCAGCTTGCCTCTGTTGGAATCCGGGGAATCACCTCGCGCAACACCTCCTTCGCTGCGGTTGCGTTGGCCTGGACGTGCTCGATTACGGAATGCGCGTTCACTGCATCTTCCTCCTCCTTCCAGCAATCGTAATCTGTGATCATTGCGAGAGTGGCGAGTGAGATTTCTGCTTCGCGGGCGAGTTTCGCCTCCGGTAGATTGGTCATCCCTATAAGATCGAATCCCAGCTTTCGATTCGTCTCTGATTCGGCCCGGGTGGAAAAAGCGGGGCCGTCCATGCTGACGTATGTTCCCCGATCATGGACGCGTTTGCCCTGTTTCTCCGCAGTTTGCAGTAGGAGTTGTCGCAGCGATTCGGAGATCGGATCGCCAAATCCAACGTGGGCTACAATGCCGCGCCCGAAGAATGTACTGTCCTTGCGCTGGCTGGTTCGATCAAAGAATTGATCAAAGAGTACGATATCGCGAGGCTCATATTCTTCCCGAAGCGAACCCACTGCAGTTACCGCCACAATCCAGCGCACTCCAAGCGATCGCAGTGCCCAGATATTGGCTCGATGATTCAGCTCCGAAGGAAGAATGCGATGCCCCCGCCCATGGCGCGCCAGGAAACAGACTCGTCGCCCTTCCATCAATCCGCTGGTAATGGCATCGGATGGTGTGCCGAATGGAGTTTCGATCGTGTGTTCTTCAAACTCGGTAAGACCATCCATCTCATATAGGCCTGAGCCTCCAATTACGCCGATGGCAGGACTTTCGTCTGATGGGAAGGGGCTGTTTTCGCTCATGCGAAAAGAGTAGTGCAGAGGAAGATTGCGTCAATCTCTACGAGGTGCATCGTGAGCAAGATCTTTGAAGATGATCGGTGAAAAAGCGGAACGAATTCCTAATTAATAAGGAAATCTTGACTTTCCATAATTATAAAACTATTGTGGAAGTTTTTAAAATGCTTCGCCTTGCACTTGGTACGATTTTGATCGGGATCGGGGTTTTTGCGCCCTGGTTGGTCCGTGATTGTCTGGATTGGAACGCTGATCGGCGCGTGGCTGATAGCGTTCACGGGGTAGTTTCTTCTTCTACTCCTGGCAATGAATCGGATATGGATCGGGGTTCGAACGAACAGGGCGGCACTAAAGAGGGTGTGGTCGAGGGCTCAACAGGGGTGGCTGGTCAATCATACCCTGTCAGGTCGCGACAAAGTGCTTCGAAAACGATTCTGTTTTTGCAGGGCTTTTTGCTGGATTCATTCTCTTCGAGTCCCGCTAGCAATTTTTCCACGATGAGGCTGTCGGCGAGTCCGATGTCGACGACTCACTCCCGTTCGGTGGTTTCAAAAACTGCGGACAGCTTGCGTGGAGGGCTTTCGCGGATTGGGGTGCGCCTCGGAGATCCCGTTTTCATTCGCGTATTTAAGGAGGAAAACGAATTGGAGTTGTGGATGAAGCCGCAGGGCAAGCCGGACTATAC
>JAKMGR010000309.1 GCA_022424805.1 Verrucomicrobiales bacterium | reverse complement strand
GCTCATCCAACCCTGTTGAGTCGATGATCTTACCCTGTTTGGTTAGTGACGTCACTCTGTCGGGTATTTCGAGTTTCCGATTTTGATATCCCTCTTTGATCGCAGTGGAGAAGGGGAGCCTAGTCTGCTTTTTCCAGAGAGTTTCAAAACGGGCAGAGTATTCGGAGCTCAGAAACTTTGCGATGACTGAGGTTCCGCCAGGCTGTCGCCAATCGACGATGACTTCGCGATCGTGCGCTTTCTTCATGTGCCGGGCGAAGGCATTGCCGAACTCGGATTGGATCGATTCGTTGTGAGGAGTGATGATGATGAGCTTCTCGGAACTCGACATCGAGGCACCTCCCGTTTCGGGATCAGGGCGCATCGCGAAGGGCGTGATGAGAATCACGGCGAGCAAAACCAGAACGATGAGGAGTCGCGTCAGCACGATCAGCTATGGGGTAAAAGAACAACGTCCTCGGGTTTTGCCGAAGCGTGGAGCGTCTGTTTGGAGTCACGAATGACGCGGCGGGGATTCAGCTCCGAAATATGAATGGGGTGGGGGTGCCCTTCAGAAATCAGGGAATACTGGGCGACTTCGCCGAGATAGACCGATTCCGAGAGGTGGCCCGTGATTTGATTCTGAGGCTGCGGAGTCCTGGACAGGGAGAGGCATTCCGGTCGAATCGAGAGAGTTACTTTTTCTTCTGCTTCTGGCGTCCAGTCAGGATTGGCGGGGCGAGCCGCTAGTTCTCCGAAGGCTGTTTTTACATGGACGTTGTCGCCAGAGGAAAAGGCAACCGTCCCGGGGATGAGATTGGTTTCTCCGATGAATCCGGCGACGAGTGCATTGGTAGGTCGGCGATAGACTTCCTCGGGCGTTCCGATCTGGGCGATCTTTCCCGCGTCGAGAACGGCGAGTCGGTCGGCCATGGAGAGGGCCTCCTTCTGATCGTGTGTCACGTAGATCGCGGTGAGCCCGAATTCTTTGCAGATGCGTCGGATTTCGCTGCGCATTTCGATCCGCAGTTTCGCGTCGAGATTGGAGAGCGGCTCATCGAGCATGAGGCAGCGCGGGCGAACGACGAGGGCGCGGGCGAGAGCGACACGCTGCTGCTGGCCGCCGGAGAGTTGATTCACTTTGCGAGTGCCGAGGCCTTCCATCTTCACCATGGCGAGGGCTTCTTCGACACGCTCCTTGATTTCGGACTTTGGGACTTTCCGTTCTTCGAGTCCGAAGGCGACGTTTTTGAAAACATTGAGATGCGGCCAGAGCGCGTAGCTTTGAAACATCATGGCCGTCTCGCGCTTGTGAGCCGGCACCTGGGTTACGTCGTCATTGTCGAACTTAATTTTGCCTTCGTCGGGCAAGTGAAATCCGGCGATGGAGCGGAGAAGGGTCGTCTTGCCGCATCCGCTCGGACCGAGGAGAAAGAACAGCTCTCCCGCCGCGATATCGAGATCGAGATTATCGATCGCAACAACGTCTTCAAAGCGTCTCACGAGCCCGCGAATGTGGATGGATACCATGGTTGTAGAAAAGTTGGCGAAAAGCGGGGGAAGGGTAAAGAATTTTTGGCGCCGGAAAGGGAAGACTGGCGGAGGTTGACTGGCGGGGTAAGTATGCAGAGGCGCAGAGGGGGTTGGAGGTAGCAGAGAAGATTAAGGTGGAGGGATGCCATCGTCTTACCATATGGCTTCACCAGGCTAGAAAGTCCATCAGCCCTGCGCCTTTGCGCCTTTGCGAGAGCATTCCTCGGTCGACCTTTCACGGTAATGACAGCACGGACGCGGCGATAGTTTCGGCTTCGTCATCTGCGCCGACTTCGACCGATCGGAAGGCAGCTTCGCGTCGGAACCAGGTGGCTTGGCGCTTCGCATAGTGGCGAGTCTTTTTCTGAATGGTCTCGACGCAGGCTTCGCGTTCCATTTCTCCTGCGATGAGGGCCTGGATTTCTGCGATCCCGATCGCTTTGGCAGCGGTGGTGGATAGGTCTCCAAGAGCGGCGATCTCCTCGACAACGCCTTCTTCGAACATGCGTTCGGTCCTGCGGTTGATTCGCGCGTAGATGTCTTCCCGTTCGCGACGGAGATAGACGGCGTGAATGTTCGGCTGATTGTTCTGCCACACACTCTTGATCTCGGAAGCTGGGCGTCCTGACAAGATGCAAATTTCGAGGTTTCTCGTCACGTAGCGACGATTGGCGAGATTGGTTTTTTTCGCGCCGGTCGGGTCGAGCTTTCGATACTGGGTGACGAGCTGCTCGAGGGAGTGCTCCTCCAGTTTTTTCCTTAATTCCGGATTTCCCGGAGGCGTTGGAGCGAGACCATGCGTGATGGCTTTCAGGTAGAGTCCGCTTCCGCCGACAACAAGCGGGGTAGCTCGCTGTTCGATCTCGGCTATCTTGGCGCGGGCCAAGTCGGAAAAGGCTGCCGCGTCGCACTCATTGTCGCAGTCGAGAATGCCAAAGAGATGATGCGGAACGAGTTCCTTTTCTTCCTCGGTAGGGGCGGCGGTCAGGATTTCCAAACCGCTGTATACCTGGTAGGCATCGGCGTTGATGATCTCGACGGGCCCCAGGGTTTTCGCGAGGGCTAGAGCGACAGCCGTCTTACCGCTCCCGGTCTGGCCGGATAGGTAGATAGGAGCGTTTTCGGTTGTCATTCGGAAGCGGCGGGGAGGAAAAGGAAAACGCCGAAATGAGAATCCTCATCTCGGCGTTTTCAAGAAGAACGTTTTTCGGTTCAGGCTTGACTTGCTTCAGCATTTTCCTCTTTGGGAGCTTCGGAAGCAGTCTCGCTGTCATCACCATCGGATTCGCGCGGGCCTTCGCTGCGCGCACCGCTGACGATGAGCTTGCG
>JAKMGR010000302.1 GCA_022424805.1 Verrucomicrobiales bacterium | reverse complement strand
AGCTCCAGATCGATTTCGTGTGGATCAGAATCTTCGCCGCTGGAGAGTTTATAGGTCTTTACGAGTTCGAATCCTTCTTTCGTGGCGGTGGTGTAAACGACTTCCGAATTGGAAGATGAAGTGACCGCCCAGTTTGTTCCATCGAATTCTCCTGCTCCGGCGGAAAGAGCACCGACCGGATTACTTGCCGTTTCGTTAATCCCGATAGGCTCGGAGCCTTCCAACTCCTTCATTTGCGTTTTCAGCTTAGCTACTCGAACTCCTGCTCCGCGGTTCGTCATTTCGAAAGTGACGAACTCATTTTCGAGCACGTGACTTTCTGCAGCTGCGACGGGTTCGAGAGGCTCTTCGGTTGGAGCTCCAACTGTCTTGGCGGTCTCGCCGTCTTTGGTATCGGGTTCGGGCGGAGCATTTTTCGCTGCTTCTTCTGCAGCAATGCGCTCAGCCTCCATCCGTTTGGCGGTTTCTTTGGCGTTCCACCAGCCCCAGGTAAAGAGCAGGGCGAGGCAGGCGATCACGCCAATCCACGATGTGCGATCCATGTTTTTCATGGGCAAATAAGTCTTCTAATCAGTGTCAGTTTCAGATTTTCGGGGATCCTGATCGGGCAGGTCACACGGGCGACGGCCTACATACGCGGCCTCGGGGTGTTTTGCCAGATATTCTTCCCACCCGGGAGGAGGATCGTAGCCCATTCCTCCCCAGGGATTACATCGTAAAATGCGGTAAAGCCCCTGGAATGAGCCTTTGATCGGACCATTTACGGTCACGGCATCGATGTAATACTGGGAGCAGGAAGGGTAAAAACGGCATCCGCTCATGGGGCCGCAAATGAAGTGCAATGGCGGAGAAATAACCGCCTGGTAGATACGGACAAAAAAAATGAGGATGGGATTGAGAATTTTTTTCATGTCTCAGTCCAGATCCGGATTCTCCTTGGGCAGTATCAGATCATTGCGATGCAGCATCCACTTCAACTCTCGTTCCAGCTGTTCACTGGTAGCATCCGCGGCTCGATTTCGAGCGATGAGGACGAGAAAATGGCCAGGCTTGATCCTTTCGCCGATGCGTTGCGCGATTCCTCGAAGGCGGCGACGAACCCGATTTCTCGTGACGGCGTTGCCGATTTGCTTTGTCGTGATGAGTCCGAGACGAATGTCTTCGTCCAGTGTTTCGTCGTGGAGGAACCCCAAAACGAGGAACTTTCCTGCGAAAGATTTTCCTTCTCTCCTGACCCGTTGGAAATCTCCGCGGCTGACAATTCGTCTGCTGCGGGGAAATTTCATCCGTTCACCGGGCTGCTGCGAGGACGGCGAAAATCAGCATCTTGTCGGCCAATGCCGTTTGACTGAGTTCGCCTGAGAAGCTGCCCCCAGAGGGAAATTAGCGACCGTGTTGAACGGTGTGACGCTTGTACTTGAGCTCTGCTCCCTTAGGGATGAGGCGCTTGCGTCCTTTCTGGCGGCGACGCTTGATGAGGTCACGACCAGCTTTTGTAGACATGCGAGCACGGAAACCGTGTTGGTTTTTCCGCGAGCGTTTTGAGGGTTGATACGTCCGTTTCATCTCTTTCCGGTGGTAAATTGTTTGTTTTCCGCGTATTCCCGCATTCTAAAACGGAAAAGGGGGCTCTGATCGCGATTCAACGCCTGAGCTGATCGCATTCTGATCGGAGGGCCGCCACTTTACGTCTCGTGAAAAAAAAGTCAACGGGGATTCGGAGGGGCTAATTTGCGTGGGAATTGGAAAAAGAAATGGGTTCGGAACGACAGTTGAGCGTTTGCTGGCTGTGAACAAGGAGAAAAGTAACAGTGAGAGTGAGATATGAATCCAACAGCGTTGAGTCGGAGAACAAAGAGATTCGGAACGGAGTGGGGAAAGGCGGAGTGCAACAAAGCTAATTGACTCATCGGTCTAACCCTGTTGGATTGGTGGGGATGCCGGAAGACCCTTTGATCGAATCGTTTCCTGCCCTTTCTAAACTGAATGGGTTGGTCCATGGATTCACACTGCGTCATCCCGATATCGATGTGAAAACGGATCGCGAAATCGCAATCGCGCGGCTGGAGCAGCATTTTTTTGATCGTCTTAATTTTCTTGGTATTTCGCGGGAGCACGTCGCAACAGGGGAGCAGGTCCACGGTAACAATGTGGAAATTGTCGCTGCGGAGACTGGTGTCGGGAACCCGCATTTTCCAGAGACTGACGGTCTTGCTACGGCAACGGCCGGACAATATCTGGGAATTTTTGTCGCAGATTGTGGTGCCGTTTTTCTCGCTGACCCTGTCAAGAGAGCCTGTGCGGTTGTGCACTCCGGCAAAAATGGAACGGCTCAGAAAATTGCTCCCGAAGCGATTCGGGTAATGAGTGAGAATTTTGGATCGGATCCATCTGATCTGGTCGTACAACTCGCTCCCTGTGTTCGTCCGCCCGTTTATGAAATCGATTTTGCTGCGCAGATTGTTTCGGATTGCGTAGCGGCTGGAGTTCCGGCCAGCCAGGTGCACGATTGTGGAACCTGCACGAGTAGCGATCTGGATCGCTACTACAGCTACCGAGTAGAAATGGGCAAGACGGGGAGACTGTTCGCCGTTATGGGGTGGGCAGAATAACGAAAGAATCATGAGCGAATTTCCTGACATGTCGGTCGCCTTTGAAATTGAGGCCCCTGCAAAAACCAATCTCTGGCTGAAGATCCTCGGTAAGCGTGAAGATGGATTTCACGATCTGCATACGCGCATGGTGGCGCTTTCACTCGTGGATCGACTGAAGCTGAAGTGGCGGGAAGACAATGATCTGGTCCTTCGCTGTTCTGAAGAGTCATTGCCGACGGGCGAAGAAAACTTGGCTGTCAAAGCTGTGCGCGCTCTTGAAAAGCACACCGAAAAGACCTTTGCGATCAGTATTGATCTTACCAAGCACATTCCATCCGGTGCAGGTTTGGGGGGAGGAAGTAGCGATGCGGCTTCCGTGTTGCTTGCCCTGAATGAAATGGCAAGCCTCTACCTGGGTGAGGACGAGCTCGCCGAGGTGGGTGCAACGATCGGTTCGGATATTCCGTTTTTTATCTATCAGCGCCCCTGTGACTGCAGCGGGCGCGGAGAAATCGTTGAGCCGATTTCTGATGAGATAGCGTCCTTACCGATTCTCCTGATCAAACCTGCCTTCGGGATCGACACGGCTTGGGCCTACCAGCGATGGGCTGAATCGGAGGAATACGAAGGATTTCTTTATGAGGGGCAGGAGCGAACCTGGGGGACAATGATCAATCATTTGGAGCGCCCCGTTTTTGAGAAATACCCCATTCTGGGTGAGATCAAGACATGGCTTCTCGATCAACCCGAAGTGGATGCCGCGCTCATGTCAGGCTCGGGTTCGACAACGCTCGCAATATTGCACGAGGATGCTTCCGAGCATGAGCTGAATACGCGGGCAAAAGAACGGTATGGTGAAAACACCTGGACGTTTCTGGGTAGGACAGTGTGATTTTTGAAGAGCGTGGGAGACGAAGCCAACAACGCAGACGAATCCGTGCGGGTCGATGTTTGGACCTGGGCGGTTCGATTGTATAAGACCCGAACAATCGCTGCGACAGCCTGCAAGCGGGAGCAATTGCTCGTGAATGGCGCGCGTTGTAAACCGGCGCAGCAAGTGCGTATCGGAGACCTGATCGAGGTAAGGCGGGGCCCACTCACCCTCACGGTGGAGGTGAAAGCGCTCCTCACGAAGCGAGTGGGTGCGAAAAGGGTAGAAGAATTTGCGATTGATCGAACTCCACCCGAAGTCTGCGCGGCGGCGGAGGGAGCTCGCCAGCTGGCGAGAAAAACGATGCCGCAGCGCGAAGCTGGAACCGGGCGCCCGACCAAGAGAGAGCGTCGCGAACTCGACGAGTTGATGGCTGATGCAGCAGAGGAACAGGCTGATTTCGAGGAGTTCGTGAAATCGTTTACGAAACAAAGCTGATGTCGTAGGCTGGGCACCTGAATGGAAGAATCGAATCAATCTCCCTGGTCCCTCGAAGTCCGAAGACTTTATCTGTCCGGCGCCGCCAATCAGTTCGTGGTGCACGGCAATATTCATGACAGGCTGCTTTTGCCGGCCAAGGGGGATGAAGATGCTCCACAAATTGGTAACTTGATCGACTACCTCACCGAGGTGCAGCTGAAAAAGTTCGATGTCGTTTTGAGCTACGAACTCGGTGGCGGCCTGCGCGTTGAGTCAGGGGATGAGTTTTTTCAGCAAATCCGGTTTCACGATGGTGATCTTCCGAACGATCCACCCAACGCGATTGGTTACATTGACCAGTTTCTCCGATACCTGATCAACCTCAGGAGCATCGAGCCGACGAGCGAGGAAGGACAGCGCCTTGCTGGTCGCAACCATCACATCGCGATCGTGATCAAATCAGCGGAGTTGGTTTTTCCGATTTCAAAACAAACACGGGACTATCAGCTCAATTCGATGGCTTCGGTAGTTCGTTGTTGGTCGTACGAGTCTCATTTTCTCGAGCAGAATCTAGCTGTGTTTCTCGTGACGGAAAATCTCAACGACTTGAATCATCTCCTCTCCCGTAATCAGCGTGCTGCGCTCATTGATGTTCCCACTCCCGGACCGAAAGAGCTGGAGCCAGCCTTTCGCTATTTTGAGTCGATCTATCCGAAGGCGCTGGAGAACTTCACGGGGAAGCCGAAATTGCCTGCGGCGCGGTTGGCAGGGGCGACGGTCAGTTCGATCGAATCATTGTTAAAGCGTCGGGAATATGAGGGCGTGTCACTTCAGCAGGATGACCTGACCGATTTGAAAAAGGATCTCGTCGAGCAGGATTCGCAGGGACTGATCGAATTCCTCGAGCCAACTCGAACGCTCGACGACGTCTACGGTCACGATGCCGTGAAAAAGTGGGTTCGTCAGGACATTGCTCTCTGGAAGCAGAACGATCTTGCGGCGATGCCGATGGGCTATTTGCTCTGCGGCCCAGTCGGAACAGGTAAGACTTATCTCGTCGAATGTCTCGCTGGCGAAGCCGGTGTGCCTGTTGTGAAAATGAAGAACTTTCGTGATCGCTGGGTCGGCAGCACGGAAGGAAATCTTGAAAAAATCTTTGCCCTTCTGCATGCCTTAGGGCGTTGTGTCGTTTTTATCGATGAGGCCGATCAGGCTCTCGGAAGTCGCGATGCCGGGTCGGGTGATTCCGGGGTCTCGGGTCGGGTTTATTCGATGATGGCGAAAGAGATGAGCAATACCGGTAACCGCGGTCGCATCCTCTGGATTCTCGCCTCAAGTCGGCCAGATCTCATTGAGGTTGATCTCAAGCGCCCTGGTCGGGTC
>JAKMGR010000289.1 GCA_022424805.1 Verrucomicrobiales bacterium | reverse complement strand
TCTCTTACCAGCGGCAGAAATAGAAAATGGACGATCTTTTCAATGAAGAGGAATCTGACGATTCGCGGAATCAGGGGAATTCGGGCGGTGACAGCGGAATCCGCCCTCCCGACCCTACGATGCCCCTGGCCGCCCGCATGCGTCCCCGCGTTCTCGATGAGTACGTCGGCCAATCGCACATTCTCGCCCCCAGTAAGCTCCTGAGGCGGGCGATTGAGTCGGATCGCTTTACTTCGTTGATCTTCTATGGTCCTCCCGGAGTTGGAAAAACGAGCTTGGCAGAGCTGATCGCACAGCGCACCGAATCGCGCTTCATCAATCTGTCGGGTGTCGAAAGCAACGTCGCTGAGATTCGGGAAGCGGTTGAGGCCGCTCGCCAGTTTCAACGAACGCGCGGAGAGATCACGACGCTTTTCGTCGATGAAATCCATCGATTCAACAAATCACAGCAGGATGTTCTGCTTCCTCACATCGAACGTGGGACAGTGCGCTTCATCGGAGCGACGACGCACAATCCCTATTTCTACGTCAACAGTCCGCTCGTCTCCCGCTCCCAAGTGTTCCAACTGGATCCGCTCACGGAAGAGGACCTGGCCGCTCTCTTGCAGTCAGCTGTGGATGATCCGGAACGCGGCTTCGGAAAGAAACCTCTCGTTCTCGACGAAGATGCCTCCTCTCACCTCGTCCGCATGTGCGACGGAGATGCGCGAAAATTGCTGACTTCCTTTGAGCTGGCTGTTCTCACGACCGAACCAGATGAGGAAACGGGAGAAATCCGAATCGATCTTGAGGTAGCCGAGGACTCTATCCAGAGAAAGACCGTCGTCTATGATGCGGATGGCGATACCCACCACGATACGATCAGCGCTTTTATCAAATCGATGAGAGGCTGCGACCCTGACGCGACCTTATATTGGCTGGCAAAAATGCTTTATGCAGGAGAGGACATTCGTTTCATCGCCCGCAGGATTGTGATCGCCGCAAGCGAAGACGTCGGGATGGCTGATTCCAATGCGTTGCGCGTTGCAGTCGCTGCCCAGCAAGCCGTCGAGTTCATTGGCATGCCCGAAGCAAGAGTCCCCCTCGCCCACGCTGCGGTCTACATGGCAACCGCCCCCAAAAGCAACCGCACCTATGCCGGGATTAACGCTGCCCTTGATGATGTGAAAAACGGGCGAACCCTCGCCGTCCCACCTCACCTGAGAACCAAATCCCGCAAAAAGCTCGGCACAGAGGGAGGAGCGATTGAGGAAGGGGAAACCGCCTACCTCTACGGGCACGACTACGAAGAAGGCTATGTCCCACAAGCCTACCTGCCGGAAGGTCGCGTCTACTACGAGCCGTCAGAAAACGGACTCGAAAAACGGGTCGCCGAACGCCTCGATCACTGGCGAAAGCAATTTCAGGAATCGTCTTCTTCTGCATCGTAGACGCTGCACGCGCCTACTCGATCTTTTCGCTGACGTAGCCGAACACTTCCGGGCAGATCCACGAGCCGAGCCTCTCTTTTTCCGCGGTCGCAGAGCACGAACCTCCGACGCAGCTTTCGGGAAAGCACGGGCTTTCCCTACTGGCAATCCGGCCCATTAGCACAATTCACTGACCAAATCTCCTGACATCTCGGAGCTTATCGCCTACTCCTGATAGCGAACGGAGCCGAAAGAGAAAGACACTTCGAATCCGTAGTCATGACAATGCGGGAAATTGCTCCGGGGAACGGGTCCAACCGATCGGGGAAATCATGGATTGCCAGTGAATTTGAAGGACTCACCGAAACTCCATCTCCAACGCATCAAGATAGCGTGTGATTCGGTCGTCTCGCTTGGGGAGAGGCTTTTCATTCAATTCCTTTCGCAGCTTCATGTAGTCATCGAATGCCTGGCTGCGCTGTGGGGCACGGGTCGCCGCGTAGAAATTCATGTAGTCCTCGGTTCTCACGAGTGTTTCGTAGACGGCTGTCCGCATTTCCTCGAGCGCAGCGAGACGCGCGTCGATATCTTTGGTCCGCTTTTGAATGAGTCTCTCGATCACGCCTTCATACCCATCGAATACCGGCCGATAGAGAGGGAAGCCAGTCTGCTTCAGTTGCTGAATCCTCGAAAAGCACCGGGCTAATTCCATTTCCGCTTCTTTTCTCCCGATGAATTCTTTCCATTGGTCGATCATCCCCGTGAAGGAAGGAATGGGCTCTTTCTTTTCCTCGGCCTTGTGTTTCAGCTTCTTAAACAACCCCTTCTTTTTCGGTTCGGGAACAGGCAGGGGATTCTGTGTGTCGATTCGGATGGTGAGCGCTTCGTTCAGCCAACGCTCTGTCTCTTCCCGATCCATAAACTCAAAACTCTGCTGCTGCCCGAGCGCGGCAACTTGCAAGGCCCACCATTTCTCCATCCCCTGCTCCATTTCCCGAAATGCCGGAAAATGCTGACGCATCAGAGGCGCGACGGCTACTCCGGGCTTGGTCCCGAGATCTCCCAGCACTTCACGCAATCCAATATCCCCTTGCGGCTGATCGAGCAGAGTCTCCACCATCGCAGCAGCAGAAGCCCGAAAAACGGTATAGCTCAGCGAGTCTAGCTGATCGGGATTCTTGAGGGAAAAAATCTCATCGGGCTTCAAAATCTGTCCGCTCCGAAGAGCGCCCTGGTAGAAAGAACTCGGACTGCCCGCATCGCGATGCTCCAGCAGTTGATCGAATCCATAAACAATCCACGCAGGCGGCTCAAAATCACCTTCCGCCAGCGCCGAAGGATTCTGTGCCACAGGCATCAACATCTGCTCGATCACCAGCGCGCGGATCATCTCCTTGCGAAACGAACTTTCCTCGAAGTTATCGTGCAGCCGAACATGGACGAACAGATACAAGCGCCCATCCATCAGGATCTTCACCTGCGTCGCGGTATCGACGCCTTTGTAGACATCTTCGACACGGCCCTTCAGTTCGATTCGAATCGGGATTGCCCAGAAATTCCGGGTCGTCGATTTTTCACCGGGTCGATACTTGTAAAT
>JAKMGR010000277.1 GCA_022424805.1 Verrucomicrobiales bacterium | reverse complement strand
CAGCTGTTTCATCATCAGCGACTTACGTTAGTTTTTCGCTTCCCAATTGCTTTTCATTCTTGTCTCGAAGCCGAACTCATCCCATTGATTTTCCATAGGGCTGGGTGACAGCGATTATATCAAAGATGACTCAGCTGATGTCATCAATTTGAACGAGATCTTTGTCGCTGGCTTCAAGCAGATCGCGACTTTGACACTCCTGCTCATCTTCCTGCGCATCCCGCCGATCTGGACCAAACTCCCGCTGATGGTATCAGTTCTCCTTGCGGGATGGCGTTGAATCACCCACCTCTATGGCAAAAAGCCTGCGGCTAGAAAACAAAAGGCACCGACAAGACAAAAATCCGTCCCCGTCCATTCATCCGCCGCTGCACGACCTAACGAAGAACTCAGCCCCGTGAAGAAGCTGATCGCACTGGACGCTGCCGATAAATTCGGAAAAGCAAAAACCTTCATCCAGCAACTCGATGGTCAGGAATTTCCAACCGAGGTCGGCGAAGCACTAGCTGTCCTCGCGAAAAACCACTTCCCCTTTCGACTCGATGATACAGAGGAGGGAGTGAAGTTTTTCCTGGATTGATTTCTTCGGTTCAGGATTGCAATCCTCACTCAGAACCCACTACAAGGGTATACTTCAGAACTTCTGCACTCTCACCATCTTTGAGTGCCAGCGTGATCACAAAGTCTTCTCCGTAATCGAAGCCAAAATGCACAAGCGGACGAGCGCGCCCATCTCTCTTAATCGTGAATCGGCTACCGACTCGAGACAGCTCATAGGTCACGAATTTTTCCGAACCGTCGACCTCGAGATAGAGCATCTCGTCTTTCCCTTCGCGATTCAGAAACCCAAGCTCGTAACCGCCTTTCACCTCAATCGTGAAGGTGAAATCTCCTGAAAGCTTCGCCGAAAAAATGAGATGTGCGTGCTTATGAATCCCGCTTGTGTTGGTCACTTTGGTGATGCCTTCACTCCCAGCGAAAGTCATTTTCGTAATTCCGCTATCCACCCAGAGCTGCTTCTCGGAATCCCAGCAACGAACATTCCATTCTTCCTTATCGAAAGCGGCTAGATTTCCCGAAAAGAAAAACAGCACAGTCAGGCTCCATACGGCAAAGAGTTTTGGCTGAATGGTCATGGCTTACACGATCAATTTAGTCGAATCAAACCGGGACGAGAATGCTATTCTGGAACTTCGTATCCCTTGGGGAGAAAAGTGACCTCGCGATCATTGGGGACTGGATTCCCCGGAGTGCAGCGTCCCTGTTCAACCTCTTTACCGAGCAACTGGATCAATGACTTCACTTTGCCCGGGTTTTCGTCGACGAGGTTCTTCTGCTCGGCCTTATCCGACTCCAGATTGAAGAGCTGCACAGGCGGCAGCCCCTTCTTTTTCGCATCCGGCTCACGGGGAGCACTCCATCCGCCACTTCCCGCCGAAAGGCAGAGTTTCCAATCACCCTGTCGAATCGAAAACGATCCTCCGATCGAATGGCTGATCAAGGTCTTGCGTTCGGTCATCCCTTTGCCCTCAAATGCAGGAACGAGACTGAAGGAATCTTCCCCTCCATCGTCTTCTTTTGGCTGCCCCGTCAGATCCCGCATTGTCGCATAGAGATCCGTGAGACAGGCAAGCGCGGGAGTCCTCTGCCCTGCTTCGATTCCATCCGGCCAGCGGACCACGAAGGGAACGCGATGTCCGCCCTCGTAGATATCTGCTTTGTGCCCCCGGAAGCCCGCGCTGGGATCGTGGTCGTGCTCCGCCAGCACTTCGAAGTTGCCCTGTGGGGAACAGCCATTGTCACTCGTGAAAAACACCATCGTATTCCCGTCGATACCGGCTTCTCTCAAAGCTGCAAAAAGATCTCCCATGTGGTGGTCAACTTGCATCACAAAATCGGCGTAAGGATTGATTCCGCTCGCATCGATGAAAGGCTTAACTGGAACGATAGGCGTGTGAGGAGCGGGTAGCGGCAGGTAGAGAAAGAATGGCTTCCCGTCCTTGGCTTCTTCCGCCCTCGCATTGACATACTCGATGCTCTTGTCAAAAAGGTGAGGCAGCACATCGTCGATCACGAAATCCGGACTGATCGGCCCCTTGCGATACCAGCCGTAGGGATCTTCCTCGCGCGTTACCCCTTCCTCCCGTAGCGGGATTGCCGTGATTTTTCCTGTGTCGACCCAGATGTAGGGAGCCATATCGAGCGAACCACAATGTCCGTAGTAACCTGTGAAGCCATTGATGTCGGGTCCGTTTTTGACGGGCTTACTCCAATCAAACTCATCCCATTTCGAGTAACCAATCTTGTCAATATCACCTTCCGGCTTTCCTTTCTTTGCCCAGTCCCATCCGAGGTGCCACTTTCCGATCATCTGGGTGTGGTAACCCGCTTTCTGCAAAAGGTGTCCAACAGTTGCTCGCTCTGCGGGGATGAGATGATCACTCGTTCCACTGAGGACGCCGCGGGCAAGTCGAGAACGCCAGTTGTAGCGCCCTGTCAAAACGCCATAGCGCGTCGGAGTACAAACCGAACTGGAAGAATGGGCATCAAAAAAGGTAATTCCCTCCTCTGCCATCTTCTGCAGATGAGGCGTCTTGATTTTGCAATCCGAACTCGTCGGTTGGATATCGCCGATAC
>JAKMGR010000267.1 GCA_022424805.1 Verrucomicrobiales bacterium | reverse complement strand
ATCGAAGCCAACGCCTCACCAGCAGCATTTTCGTCGAGGTCAAAAATAGCGACCTTTGCCCCCGCTCCTGCGAAAGTTTCTGTTATGGCTCGGCCAATTCCTGAGCCGCCTCCCGTGATGATTGCGGTTTTTCCCTGTAAATCAGACATGACCTACCGTGTGACGGCAGAGCATATCGGGCAAGATGAATTGTGTGGCGTTTAGAAGGATTCTTGCTCTCGCAATGGAGCCCCCACCAATTTCCCAATCCTCCGAAAAGAGCGCCCCAATCAATCTTCGGCGGATCCTCCGTTGAACCGCCCGCACTTGCTGAAGCACTTCCACCGCTACCGCTACCAGCAGCCTGCGCCTTATCAATCTGAATGTTCGCTGCAGACGCACCGGCAAAATCAACGTCTTGGCAATCGGGTTCCAGAATCGGCAAGCCCTCCACTGATCAGAGATTACTCCTGAGTCGGTCATGCATCCAAGCAACGCTCCTGCTGCGCAGCTGAAAGATGAGACAAAGTTTTGGCAAGCTTATTCCCGTATTCGTCGTATTCGCCTCCAGCGAAGCCGAAACTGACCTTATACTGGACAGCGAGCAGTTTCGCTGACGCTTCATCATCAACAATTTAACCAAAAACTGTCAGGGGTAGAAAAAACGCAGCCACCAGTAGCAAAGGGGAGAATCGAATTTTCATGTCTGTGAGCGTGTTCCACTGTCTATTTATTAAATATTTTTATTATTATTTCCGCTTATCAAAGCTGCGCTGGTAGAAAACGTTGTTTGCGAAGACGAATCCTTAAACTTTCCCCTTTCCCGTCTGCCCGTTCTTCTCGTAGAGTGTGGCTTCTCATATCCGATGTCATTTGCCACGCCTCAATTTCTGATTTTCATCCCCGTGCTCGCGCTCCTGGGCTGGATTTTCCGGAAAACAGAGATTTGGCGTCCCCTACGTTTGCTCCTTCTCGGACTGCTGGTCGTGGCTCTGTGTGATCCTCACATCTTGCTGAAACGAGGCGGAATGGATCTCTGGGTTCTGCTGGATCGCTCGCTTTCTGCAAATGAAATGGTCGAGGCCGGCGAAGATGAATGGCGTTCGCTACTGGAGCGTTCCAAGCCGAGCCGCGACAACCGTATCTTCTACGTCGACTACGCTGGGGAAGTTGTTCCGGCAGGCAACACGGAATCTTCCACCTACGCCGGCAATCGTGATCTCACCCGGACCGGGCTCGCTGTCCGTGACACACTCGCCCGCATTAACGAGGAACGTCACAACCGGATCCTCCTGTTTTCCGACGGGTTCAGCACGGAACCGCTCACTGGCATCGCATCGGCCCTGATCGGAGCAGAGGTTCCACTTGATCATCGCATTCTCCGAGCACCGGAAGCTGTCGACTATCGCCTCGCAGATCTGCGCTTGCCGTCCCGCTCGCAGCCAGCAGCTCCGTTTCTGGTCGAGATGGTCGTAGTGGGAACCAGCGATGGGGTCGTGCCCGTCTCTGTTTTTCGAGGGGAGAAAAAGCTCTTTGATCGCGATGTCGAAATCACGGGTGGAGTTGGTAGGTTGCGATTTTCCGATCGGGTTGTCAGTCCCGGAGCGCACCGCTACCGGGCGGTATTGAATCCGGAACTGGACGCCTACCAGGGAAACAACGATTTCGAGCAATGGATTGAAATCGTATCCGGCCCCCGAATTGTTCTCGTCTCGAAATACCAGGACGACCCCGTCGCATCGACGCTAAAAAGGCAGGGCTTCGCCGTAGACCTGATGCCGGATTCTCTCGTGCTCGATCCGGGTATGCTGTCAGGAGCGCGAGCTGTGATCATAAACAACGTCCCCGCCCACGAAATTCCGAACGATTTTCTCCAGGCCATTCCGTTCTTCGTAACCGAGCAAGGAGGCGGCTTCATGATGGTGGGCGGAAAACACAGCTTCGGCGCGGGAGGATATTATCAGTCGTCCATCGATGAGTTACTTCCAGTAACGATGGAACTGAAGAGCGAACACCGCCGCCTCGCCGTAGCTATGGCGATCGTGATGGACCGATCAGGCTCGATGGGAATGACTGTCCAAAGCGGCCATTCCAAGATGCAACTGGCTAATGAGGGAGCCGCTCGCGCTGTCGAGCTTCTCGGCGAAATGGACGCCGTCACGGTATATGCCGTCGACAGCCAAGCACATCAGGTCGCGCCACTACTTAACGTCGGGAAAAGCCGGGGCGAACTCCTGAGCCGGATCCGATCAGTCGAATCGATGGGCGGCGGAATCTTCGTCTACACCGGCATGAAAGAAGCCTGGTCGGAATTGAAAAAAGCCGACGTAGGTCAGCGTCACATGATTCTCTTTTCCGACGCGGCCGACTCCGAGGAGCCCGGCCAATACAAAGCCCTCATGGAAACGATGGCTGAGGAAAAAGCCACCGTCAGCGTCATCGGACTGGGTGATCGTGGAGACCCCGACGCCAATTTCCTTCAGGACATCGCAACTCGTGGAAGTGGGCGTATGTTTTTTACCGATATTCCTGATGATCTTCCGAACATTTTCGCCCAGGAAACCGTGTCGGTGGCCCGCTCAACTTTTATCGATGAGCCTGTCTCGACTCAATCGAGCGGACGGTGGCACGAGCTGGCGCAGCAGGATCTGAAGTGGCTACCGGAAGTCGACGGCTACAACCTCAGTTATCTCAGGGAAGACGACGAGATGGCTCTTATCTCTACCGACACCTACGCAGCGCCTCTGGTCGCATTTGGACGGCGTGGCATCGGGAAAACCGCGGCAGTTTCCTTTCCCCTAGGCGGTGATTTTTCCGAGAAGGCTCGTAAATGGGAAGCCTACCCCGACTTTCTCCAGACACTCAATCGCTGGCTTATGGGCGAGGAAGTACCCTCTGGTATTGGTCTTCGCCGCGAACTCAATGGAACCGAGCTGACGATCGATCTTCTTTATGAGACGGAAGAGTGGTCGGGACGCTTTGCCGAATATCCTCCTCAACTTGTCTTGCAGCGAGGGTATCGGGATCCTTCTCCAGATCAGCTCACCTGGGAACGGCTTGCACCGGGTCACTATTCGCTTCGCACGGAACTGAAAGAATCGGAACCCGTTCGAGGCGCTGTCCAGATTGCTGGTGCGGCGATTCCTTTCGGTCCAGTTGTTGCCGGAGCGTCCGCCGAGTGGAATTTTGATCGCGACCGTGTCTCTGAATTGCGAGAAACTGCTCGCACATCCGGTGGCGGCGAATTGCTCGACCTCACCGATGCCTGGCGTGAGCCCCCTACTCCGTCTTCCGAGTCGATCCGCTCATGGTTTTTCCTCGCCGCACTCGTGCTCTTTCTTCTGGAAGCTTTTGTCACTCGCACTGGATGGAGGATGCCACTCCCGATGCGAAAGCAGGCCGCCGAACAAATTCGAAAAGAACAAAAGCGCGTTTCAAAAAATGTCGGCCCAGTGGCCACCAGTCAGGTTGCCGAAGAGCCCAAAGAGGAACCCATGCCGAAGCCAGAAAAAGAAGTCAAAAGCAAAGACGCCACCAAGGAACGCAGGAGTCGCTTTTCCCGCGCAAAAAAACGGCAATAGCCATTGTCCTATTGCTGCGATTCACGCTACATTCCCGACTCGCCCCCATACTTTTATGAAAACCATACTTGCCTGCCTTTCTATAGCCGCCTTACTCCCCACCGCGGTTTCTTCTGCTGAAGAAAAGAAAAAGCCCAAAACCTGGGAAGAAAAAGCTGCCGAGAGGTTCAAAAATAATCCTACCGACGATCACAAAGCGACGATCGATGCTGCCATTCCGAAGCCAACGGTAACGCCGAAACAAGCCCGCAAGGTGCTCGTATTCTTCCGCTGCGAAGGGTTCATTCACACTTCCATTCCCTTTGGAAACTATGCGATGCAGGCGATCGACAAAAAGACTAATGCCTTCTCTACAGATCTTGCTGACGACTACTCCGTCTTCACGAAAGAGAATCTCGCAAAATACGACGCCATCATTTTCAACAACACCACCCACCTCAAGCCAAACGAAGAGCAGCGCGCTGCAATTCTAGACTTCATCGAGTCAGGAAAAGGTATCGCCGGTTTTCATGCCGCCGCTGACAACTTCGGTGAGTGGGAAAAGGGAATCGAACTGATCGGAGGCATCTTCAACGGCCACCCTTGGAACGCTGGTGGAACCTGGGCTTTCAAACTGGAAGATCCCGACCACGCGCTCAATGCAGCTTTCGAGGGGAAAGGAATCTGGCACAAAGACGAGATTTACTGGTACAGGCCCGAAAGCTTTAACGGTCGCGACCGCCTCCGTGTTCTACTCAGTCTCGACATGTCGAAAGCCGAGAACCGCAAGGTGCTCGGGGGCGACAAGTGGAAAGGAAAGATCGACGATCCTTCGAAAGTCGACGTTCCTGTTTCCTGGCTCAAAGAGGTTGGCAAGGGCCGACTCTTCTACACCAACCTGGGTCACAACGACATGACCTTCGCCAACGAAACGGTCCTCCTGCACATGCTCGATGGAATTCAGTACGCACTCGGAGATTTGCAGGCCGACGCAGTACCCTCGAGTAAAGCGAAGGTCGAAGTCGTCCTCGCACCGGACAAGCCGGAGTAAATTTTTCCCCTTCTGTCTCGGACCCTATGCTCTCCGAATTTCAGGATTTCGCCGAGGCAACCGCCCGCGAAGCCGGCCAGCTCACTCTGGAATATTTCCAGACGGACGCTGCGGCACCCGAGTTCAAAGGCGACGACACACCGGTAACAATTGCAGACCGGAACGCAGAAAAGCTCATCCGCGAGCGTATCGCCTCCTGCTATCCCGATCATCAGATCGTCGGTGAGGAATTTGGAGAAAGCGCTGGAGATAGGGAGTCGAACCATCGCTGGATCATTGATCCCATCGATGGAACCAAATCCTTCGTCCACGGTGTTCCACTTTACGCCGTTTTGCTCGCTCTCGAGATTGATGGCGCCGTCGAAGTCGGTTGCGCCTACTTTCCCGCACTCGATGAAATGATTTCCGCTGCGACCGGACAAGGAACCAAGTGGAATGGCAAACCCTGCCACGTTTCTGATGAGTCGAATCTGGATCGCGCCGTCTGCGCCCATATCGACACCGCCTACTTTGACTCGAATGGCAAAGGCGAACCCTGGAAACGACTGCAACAGGCAGTCTACTACAACGCGGGTTGGTGCGATGCTTACGGCTATCTACTCGTCGCCACAGGCCGGGCCGAAGTCATGCTCGATCCCGTTATGGCAATCTGGGATTGCGGCCCCTTTCCTCCAATCCTGCGTGAGGCCGGAGGTTACTTCGGCGACTGGGCCGGAAATGAAGGCAGAATCGACGCAGGCGAAGCTCTCGCCACAAACCAGCATCTTCGCAACGACGTTATTGCATTGCTGAATCAGTCGAATGCATAAGCCTCGACACCATTCCTTTTTTATTCTGTTTGTCCAGCTGATTGCTTCGAGCGCAACAGCCCGAGATTGGTTTGTTAATCCCAAGATTGGGAAAATTCATAACGAAGGGTCACAGGGATTTCCGCTTCCCCGAATTCAGGATGCCATTGATCGAGCTCGGCCACAGGATCGAATTCTTCTGTTTCCTCCGCAGTCTATCTACCGGCAGTCCATCAAGCTGGCAACCACAACGGAGGAAATCCCCACTTCGGCGAATATGGGTATCTCTATATTTTAGTCGGTGACGAAAGAGGCGGCGGCGATCCCTACGATAACGGGCAGCACATCGAAAAGGATTTCCTCTCGGCCATTTTCCGAATCAACGTCGATCAGAAAACCAGAACCTGATCCCCAATTCCCACGCTGCAGTTCACGCGAATACTTATCGCGTTCGGCGAAGCCTGGGCTGCGAGGTGGAAAAGCCCAAACAGGAAAATGGATGCAATCAGAAAAAGGCGGTTCAAAAAAAACAGGGTGGTCCGATAAGACGAACCACCCTGCAAAATCAGACTGAAAATATCGAGAGAATATCAGGTCGCCTGCTCCCCACGAGCCATGACCACTTTTCCGGTGCGTACCGTTTCAATAATTTCGTATCCAGCAAGAAGACGAATCGCAGCGTCCACTTTATCGCTGGCACCTTCGATTCGAATAATCATCGAGCTTTCGCTGAAATCTACCGTCTTTCCTCCGAAGTGCTCCACAATCTGAAGAACTTCAGTACGCTTTTCACCGCCCTGCACCGCAATTTTTACGAGTGCCAATTCACGAACGACCGAATCGCCTTCAGTGTGCTCGAAACAGTGAATCACATCCACGAGCTTATCACACTGGAGGATAATCTGGGGAAGGCCAGCAGGATCACCACTGATGCCCAAAGTAAGACGGGAAAAGCGTGGATCGCGACCCTGCGAAACAACAAGTGAATCGATATTATAGGCGCGGCGCGCAAAGATTTGGCAAATCCGCATCAGAACACCCGGCTGGTTGTTCACAAACATACTGAGGGTGTGTCCACCAATCAGGTCCAGCTTGGGGGCGGGCTTCTTATCGGAAGTAGTAATAGTTCGGCTCATGATCGCTTCGCGACGGTAAAGGGTAAAAAAGTAACAGGGTAAAAGGTAGTGAGCTGCGTGAAATGTTAGGTCGAACCTACTGGCTTCTCCATTTTGTATTTCGGCGGCTCGATGAGCATATCCTCAAGCGCTGCACCAGCAGGAATCATCGGGAAAACGTTGTCCGTCTTGATACACTCAGCGTTGATCAAGACCGGCCCCTCGTTGTAGTCGAGCGCCTCCTGAAGTTTCTTCTTCACATCGGCAGGTCGCTTGATGTTGATACCTTTGGCACCATATGCCTCGGCCAGTTTAACGAAGTCAGGATTGCCTTCGAGATCCACTCCGCTCTCACGGTTATCGAAGAACAGCTCCTGCCACTGACGAACCATTCCAAGATAGTGATTATTCAAAACAAGGATCTTGATCGGAAGCTTGTGAATCACTGCCGTCGCGATCTCGCAAAGTGTCATCTGGAAACCACCATCTCCGGACACAGAAATCACAGTCTCGTCAGGGCAGGCAAACTGCGCCCCGATCGCCGCTGGAAAACCGAATCCCATTGTCCCAGCTCCTCCTGAGCTGATCCATTTGAAGGACTTGTCATTGGTATAGAACTGCGCAGCCCACATCTGGTGCTGGCCCACATCCGTCGTGATGATCGCATCACCTTCGGTAAGCTCGTGGATTTCATCGAGAACCTGTTGCATTCGAAGACCTCCCTGCTTTTTATAACCAAGAGGGAACTTCTTTTTGTAGCCGTTGAGATGCTCAAGCCAATCAGGGTTTTCCCTTTTCTCAACCTGCGGAAGCAGGGCTTTCAACGCCGTCTTGGCATCGCCAATGACCTCCACATCGGGAACGATCATCTTGCCCATCTCCGCTTCATCAATGTCGATGTGAATGATCTTCGCATTTGCTCCGAACTTGTCAGCCTGACCAATGATTCGATCATCAAAACGGGAGCCGATATTAAAAATCAGATCGCACTCGCAGATCGCCTTGTTGGCATAGGCTGTTCCGTGCATCCCGAGCATGCCAAGCGACAGCGGATGGGATTCTGGAAAAACGCCTTTTCCGAGCAGCGTAGAAGTAACAGGACAGTCGAGCTTGCTTGCGATCTCAATCAACTCGGCCTCGGCACCAGAGATCATCGCTCCGTGACCCGCGAGAATGAGCGGCCTTTTCGCGAGGTTGATGAGGCGAGCCGCTTCCTCAATCGACACCTCATCGATATCGTAGCCCTTCTCGGGACGGTAACCGGGCAGATCGATCTCGGCATCAAGATCTCCTGTAAATGGAGACTGGCTCACGTTTTTTGGAACGTCGACAAGAACAGGTCCGGGACGTCCTGTCGTCGCAATGTGAAAGGCCTCTTTCGCAATGCGAGGAAGCTCGTTCGTTTCTCGCACGAGGTAGTTGTGCTTCACCACTGGAATCGTGATTCCGAAAATGTCAGCTTCCTGAAAGGCATCTTTACCGAGCATCCAGGTCACCTGCTGACCGGTGATGATGATCATCGGAACAGAATCCATCTGCGCCGTCATAATACCGGTAATGGTATTTCCTGCACCAGGACCGGAAGTCACGAGAACCACACCCGGCTTTCCTGTCGCTCGAGCATAGCCGTCCGCCATGTGCGTCGCCCCCTGCTCGTGACGTGTGAGGATAAACTTGATCCCGCTATCGACCGTTTCCAGTGCATCAAAGATAGGAAGTGCGGCCCCCCCAGAATAACCGAAGATGTATTCCACGCCGAGATCAGCGAGAGTTTTGATCAGCGCCTGCGCGCCGTCGAGTTTGGGTGTTTGTGATTTTGCCATGTAAGGAAAATTGCTAAGTTCGAGAAAATTTCGCAATTTTCACGGGATAAGCAAGCGCGAATCGCACCCTTTTGGCTAAAAGTGTCAATTTTTGACGCAAACACCCGAGCTATTTAGCTAACTTTTGAATTATTTGGCAATTTTCGAGACGCAACTTGTTTGCGATGCGCAAGACTTTGGGGCTTCATGCGAAGTCGAAGTTTTGAATTTTCCAGAACAGCAAGCTTCCAGC
>JAKMGR010000264.1 GCA_022424805.1 Verrucomicrobiales bacterium | reverse complement strand
TTCCATCCCCGGATCTCTCCGGCAGTTTCGTGATGACCTCGAAAGAGTTTTCCGTCGGAAATCACGGCAGCGGAAATTCCTGTTCGTATGCTGAGACAGACGAGATTTTCAATCGAGTCGGGTTTGCCGAGCCAGTATTCCCCGAGGGCAATGGTCCGGGTGTTGTTCTCGATGCAGAGTTGTTCCGCAGTCAGTTGAAGTTCCGCGCAGAGATCGACATTCTCCCAGTCGCTGATGTAAGGGTATCCCAGCGCGATGCGTTCGCTCTGCTGCACTCGTCCCGGCACGCCGATCCCGTGTCCAATGATGGGAGAAGGAGCTTGTTGATGATGAAACTCGAGAGTGTCGCGAAGAATGCCGAGGACTTTTTTTCGAGTTGGGTTTCTGCCCAGCGAGATTTGTTTTTCCGAAATCGTTTTTTGAGCGAAATCAACAAGCGCCACATAGAGGAAGCGCGCGTCAAAGTCGATCCCGAGAAAGCAGCCGTGGCCTCCGACGAGATCGAGAAAGCGCTTGGGTCTCCCAGCGCCGGATCGCTCCTCGAGTCCTTTCTCGCGAAGCAGGCCGCGCTCGATCAGGCTGTCGACCCGGCGACCAGCGGTAGATCGCGCTACGCCTAGCCGGTCAGCTAGGTCGCGGCGCGAGATCTCACTAGACTTTCGAATCTCCCGAAGCAGGAGGCTCTCAAGCGTGGCCGGGTCCATGAGGAAATTTCCGGACCTACATTATTCGGGAAGTTCCTGGCCTTTGGTCTCAGGAAGGAAAAGAATGATGATCGCACCGAGTAGGAAGAATCCACCGAGATAACTAACGGCAGTGGTGAGTTCCATCGAAGCTTTCATGCTTCCAGAGAGACCCAGAATTGTGAAGGCTGCGATAATCCGGCCGCCATTGAATCCGACGCTCATCCCTGTGGCGCGGAGGCGGTTGGGGAATAGTTCGGGGAAGTAAACTGCGTAGCCCGCATGCATTCCCAGCGTAAAAAATCCGAAAATCGGCAAGAGCGCGAGAAGCATCGAATAACTGGTCGGAACGAAACAAACGATGGGAGTTATGATGAAGGCGGCGACATGAAAAAGGATAAATGTCTTTTTACGGCCGATTTTTGAGGAAATAGGACCGAAAAGAATTAGGCCGAGTCCGCCTCCGATTGTTTGAATGATTCCGTAAGCCAGCTTGGCTTTTTGGGAGGCCTCTGCCGGGTCAACTCCATCGGCTACAAGTCTTTCACGGGCCAGATCCTGGCCAGCGATACAGACCGCCCAAAAAGTTCCGAGACCCACCGCTGCCATAAGCATGGCCCCAATCGCTCGACCATTCCAGGGAGCGACCGAGAATAGTTCGATGAGGCTTCCTTGTTTTTGTGTTCCCGCTTTGGCCGCGGCACGAGCTTCCTTCCATTTTTCCGGTTCTTTGACTGAGACGCGGACCCAGACAATGAGCAGAGCTGGAAGGACACCGACGAGATAGGCATACTGCCAGTTGGTATTCACGAGATAAGCCGCAATTGCTGCCAACCAGGTTCCGACAACGGAGGAAGAATGGAAAATACTGGATGCCTGAGCCCGAGCTTTTTTCGGAAATACTTCGGAAACAAGAGCTGCGGCAACTGCCCATTCTCCCCCGACTCCCATTGCGACTAGAAAGCGAAGAGTTGATACGTGCCAGAGTTCCGTAGCAAAGTAGGTGAGGCCCGAGAAAATAGAGTACATCAGGATCGTCACGATCATGATGGATCGACGACCGTATCGATCTGCTAAGATGCCGAACAAGATTCCGCCAATAGTTCCACCGAGAAGAAATACACTGAGAAACCACTCCCCGTATTTCTTCACATCCGAACTACCCAATTCCTGGCCCAGAATTTCGGCGAGCATATCGCCACGGGTAAGGTTGAAAATCTGACCTTCGTAGACGTCGAAGATCCAGCCGGCGGATGCGATAATGAGGACAAGCCACTCGTAGCGTGTGATTCCTTGATACCACTTGGTGTTCGATTCGATTTGGTTGGACATGATGGGATTTGGATAAGGGCGAAAAATCTAACAGGATTGGGCGGTAGATTTAACAGGGTTAGTTCGTTGAGTAAACCCTGTTCGATATCACGTTGTTGTGTCAGTTGGAGTTGTCGGGGTCAATACCAGACTTTGAAAGGATCCGTAACCCCGGGGACTGCGACGGGGTATCGTCCCTCTTCATCCGGCTGAACCGGGGCGGGGGAGGAAAAGTCCACGAGGTCGTCTGGAACGAGGGTCTGGTTGGATGCCATAGCGTCTTCCCATGTGACATCCTGTCCGGAATAGTTCGACATGCGCCCGAGAATGGCGGTCATGGTGGCGAGGGCACCACGCTTGGCCTCGTTGTGCGGAAGATCTTTCCGGATGGCTTCGAAGAAGGGGTAGTGTTCGAGCTGGTGCCCGTTTTCGTTTTTTCGAAATTGTTTGCTGGCTTTGTTCGGGCCGGAGATGGTGAACTCGCGCTGCATCAGGTTGGCACGTCCGAGTGTTCCAATAGCGGACTCGCTGATATCGCGCATACATTCAGGAATCTGCCTGGCCTGACTGTAGAGGAGCGTGCCGTCGGCGTATTCGTATTCGACAAAATGGTGGTCGTAGATTTGTCCGTTTTCGGGCGCGTTGCGAACTTCTCGTCCGCCCATGCCCCGGGCTTTGACGGGGTGTTGCTCTCCCATAATCCAGTTGGCGACGTCGAGATTGTGAACGTGTTGCTCGACATTGTGATCACCGGAAAGCCAGGTGAAGTAATACCAATTCCGAATCTGGTATTCGAGTTCGCTCTCGCCTTCCATGCGAGGTTTTCCGGGGCGGGAAGAGCCGTTCCACAGCGCGCGGATCGTGCGGATTTCTCCGATAGCTCCATCCTGGATGCGCTTGATCCATTCCTGGTAGCCTGGTTGGTGGCGGCGTTGCAAGCCGACGGCAACCTTGAGGTTTTTCGCCTTGGCGGCTTCGCCAGCTTCGATGACTCGCTTGATTCCGTTCACATCACTGGCGACGGGCTTTTCCATGAAGACGTGTTTTCCCTGAGCGACGGCTTCTTCAAAATGTTGGGGGCGAAAACCGGGAGAGGTTGCGAGAATGACGACATCGCATTCGGCAATGACACGCTTATAGCCTTCGAAATCGGAGTGTTTCCGGTCTTCGGGAACATCAATTCGCCCCGTCTTGTTCTTCTCGAGAATATCCCGGGCTTTGTCCATGACTTCACGATCTACATCGCACATGGCATGCAGCGTAACTTTGTCGTCTGCTGTTAGTGCCTGATTCGCGGCGCCTGCGCCACGACCTCCGCATCCAACGAGGCCCAGCTTCAATGTTTCGCTCCCGTTGGTAGCGTGGACCGGCAGACCGGCGGCGAGAGCAAGTGTCGTCGCCGAAGCGGCAGAGGTTTTTTCGACGAAATTGCGACGGGTCAAAAACTGATCTTCGTTCGAGTGGCTCATAGTGCAAATGCTTGCAGACTGAGCTTCTTCTGCCAGAAAAATAATTTGTTGCAAATGAAATTATTTTTTGTTATTTCCGTATTAACGGAGGCGGGAATCTCTTCGGATTTGCCTCCATTTCCTTACTACTGACATGGCCAATTCAGCACCTCCCATCGAAATCCGAACTCCCAATCCGAAAGTCGAAGTCGCCTGGTTTTCCGCGCTCTGTGCAGACGACTATGAATTTCTTGGCGTCCCCGACGGGAAGCTTCGCAGCAGCTACGAGCATTGCGGAAATATTGTGAAAACTTCAGACCGGCTCGGCTATCAGAATATTCTGCTTCCGTCAGGCTTCGTGGTTGGTCAGGAGCCTCTTCCGTTCGCAGCGGCGATGGCGGCGCAAACGGAGCAGATCAACCAACTCATCGCGGTTCGCATGGGAGAAATTCATCCACCGATGCTGGCGAGGCATCTTGCGACGATCGATCACATCGCCCAGGGACGGCTCACGGTGAATATCATTTCGTCGGATTTACCGGGAGAGCGCATTGATAGTGAAAAGCGCTACGCTCGCGGCCGAGAGGTGATTGAAATTCTCAAGCAATGCTGGACGCAGCACGAGATTGACTTCAAAGGCGAGTTTTACAATCTGCAGATTCCGAACATCGATGCGGTTAAGCCGTACCAGCAGAACGGTGGTCCGCTACTCTACTTTGGAGGCATTTCCCCGGGTGCCAAAGCTCTCTGCGCTGAGCACTGTGATGTCTTTTTGATGTGGCCCGAGACAGAAGATCGGCTTGCCGCGACGATGAGTGAAATGTCGACGCTGGCGTCTCGTTTTGGACGCAAGATTGATTTTGGTCTCCGCATCCACATGATCGTTCGCGAGACAGAGGAAGAGGCGCGGGCGGCAGCTGATCGTCTCATTTCCAAACTGGATGCTGACAAAGGAGAAGAGATTAAAAATCGCTCCCAGGACTCCAAGTCTGCAGGCGTGCAGCGCCAGGATGAACTTCGCGCCCAGTCGGAAGATGACTACATTGAGGACCATGTCTGGTCTGGCGTTGGGCGAGCGCGTTCCGGTTGTGGAAGTGCAATTGTGGGGAATCCCGACCAGGTTTACCAGAAGCTGCAGCGATAC
This sequence comes from Verrucomicrobiales bacterium, assembly GCA_022424805.1. Classification (GTDB taxonomy): domain Bacteria; phylum Verrucomicrobiota; class Verrucomicrobiia; order Verrucomicrobiales; family DEV007; genus Arctic95D-9. The sequence continues at coordinate 1,816 of JAKMGR010000264.1, read as the reverse complement.
ATTGACATGGGAATGCGGGCTTTTATTTTCTCGGGCTATCCTCACATCGATGAGTGCGAGCTTTTTGCCAAGTATGTCCTGCCTCGTCTCGACACGACGAAGCTGAATATCGATCAGGGACGCTTCCCCGCAGAAACGCCGGAGACGCCCTTGACCTTCGCGCCTCGTAAGTGATTCACTCACTTCCATGAATCGACGAAAATTCTTTGCCGCAGGAGCCGTGGCCGGATTGTCAGGCAGCTTCCTGTTTGATCTTTCTGCCCAGGAAAAGCACAAGCCCTTTACGCTGAAATACGCTCCGCATTTTGGCATGTTCAAGAATTCGGCGCCTGGAGGTTTGCTCGATGAATTGCGCTTTGCTCACGATCATGGATTTCGTGCCTGGGAGGACAATGGCATGTCGGCTCGGCCAGTTGAGGAGCAGGTGGCAATCGGGGAGTTGATGGAAAAACTTGGAATCACGATGGGCGTGGTTTCGGCAAAAACGGGAATCAAGGAATTGAATTTCGCCTCGAAGGATAAGGAGGCCCACCAGGTTGTGCTTGATCAAATCGCCGCGACGGCGGAGGTCGCAAAACGCGTCAACGCTGGTTACATGACACTTGTATCCGGCCAAGTCGACCCGCGTTGGGATCGGGAAACGCAATACACCAACTGTATCGATTTGCTGCGCCGAGCTGTCGAAATTGTCGAGCCTCACAATATCACCATGGTGATGGAGCCGCTGAACCGATTTCAGAATCATCCGGGCTCATTTCTTCAAACCGTGACCGAGGGGTATCTCATCTGCATGGCCGTCGATCACCCCAACTGCAAGGTGCTCTACGATCTGTATCACCAGCAAATTGCGGGAGGAAACCTGATTCCTCTTTTTGATCTCTGCCGCGATCAGATTGGATATTTGCAGGTCGGCGACAATCCGGGTCGAAAGGAACCCGGAACCGGCGAGATCAATTACGCGAAGGTGTTCGAGCACGTTCACGCATCCGGATTCGACGGGATCGTCGGGATGGAGCACGGAAACTCCGGAAAGGGAATCGAGGGGGAGAAGGCAGTGATCGAAGCCTATCGAGCGGTTGATCCCTCTTGATCACTGGTAGAAATAAGCCCACGCAATTGACTGATTTTTTCGCGGGAAATACCGTAACAGAGGTCGGGAGCTCAACATCCCTTTGTGGAGTGAACGCATTGCGACACGACTTTTCATCAGAATTCGAAGGCGAACTCAATCTCGCACAGATTCCTGTTTTGGGATACCTCGTCCGGTTGACGGGTATTCTTGCGGATGCCAACGTTTCTGAATGAACGCCTGAACCAGCATGGCGTCATGCGACCGGGCGACGCCAGATTGCTTCGAGTTGCGAATGGAGATACCGTTCAGGGACGTGCCATCTTTCCTCTACACAAAAATATCCGTCACCGCTTTGCCTTTGCCGTCCTCGGTCACATAGAAGGGGCGGCCCTCGATATCGAATTCGGTTTTTGGACTGACGCCCATTGCAGTCATGATCGTAGCGTGGAGATCCATCACGGTTACGGGGTTCTCCACAGCGATGAGAGGACGCTCGTCGGCTGTCTTTCCGTAAAGGTTGCCTTTCTTCACTCCGCCACCAAACATCGCAACGCTGGTGCCGCCAGTGAAGTGGCGGTGCAGGCCGTAGTGTTTCTGTTCGGTGATTTCGTCGACCTTGTGAGTCGCCTGGTCGGCTGCTTCCGAGCCGGGTTTTCCTTCGATGAGGGCGTCTCGGCTGAACTCGGAAGCAATGATGACGAGTGTTCGATCAAGGAGGCCTCGCTCGTCCAAGTCGAGGACGAG
>JAKMGR010000263.1 GCA_022424805.1 Verrucomicrobiales bacterium | reverse complement strand
CTTATCGCCGCCGCAGGCACCGAGAAACAGGATCGGAAACGTGAGGAGGGCTTTCGCCGTTGATATTGTGAGAAACTTCATCAGCGGTATACGGTAAATTTTTTCGGATCAAAGGCTTCACGAATGGCCTCCCCGATGAAGGTAACAAGCAGGAGCACGACGACGAGGCCGCCAAACGCCGAAGTCACGATCCACGGGGCGTTCAGGTTTTGCACTCCGCGCTGGAGCAACTCCCCCCAACTCGGAGTCGGCACAGGAAGGCCGAAGCCAAGGAAATCCAGCGCAGTCAGGGAAGCAATCGCACTGGCCACTGTAAAGGGCATGAAAGTAACGAGAATGGAGATCGTATTCGGCAGGACGTGCCGAAAAATGACCCGCCAGTTACTCGCTCCGAGAACCTTCGCTGATGCCACGTAGTCCCGGGACTTCTCTCTTAGCGTTTCGGTTCGCATGTAGTAGGTCATCGAAGTCCATCCAAAAACGACAAAGATTCCCAGGAGGATACCAATCGTCGGTCGCACGATCGATGCCACAATAATGACGATATAGAGGAAGGGGATATTCTGCCAGATCTCGATGACCCGCTGCCCGAAGAGATCGATGCTTCCACCGAAATATCCCATCGCACACCCAACCGCGATCCCAATCACGAAAACGATCAGCATGTATGCCAGGGCAAATCCAACCGCATAACGAAATCCGTAAAATAGTCGTGCCAGAATATCCCGCCCAGTGTTGTCTGTCCCCAGGAAATGACGACGCTCGAAATTCGGCGGCTTGGGTCCATACTCGCCCTCGACGAAGTCATTCTCGTAGGCGTTGTAGGGAACAATCGGCAGTAGAACCCAGTTTCCACCGTCGGGATCTTCGGCGAATTTTTTCTTCAGATCCCGATAGTTCGTCTCGTAGTCGTAGTCGAACCCGAAATCTGTTCCCGGATGAAAGGCGCCGTGAGTGGGAAAGTAGATTTGCCCCTCGTATTTCACGACAAGAGCGCGGCTGTTTACAAAGCACTCCCCCACTCCCCAGAAGGAAACCAGGAGAAGAAAGCAAAAAAGCAGAAACGAAACATACCCCCGCCGAATCGCCCGAAAGCGCTTCAGCTTTTTGATGGTAAGAGGTTTGATTCGAGGAAAATTCATGTCTTCGGAGGCACAAACTTAGCGGAATTTGACCCGTGGATCGACGAGAGCGACGCAAACATCGGAGAGGAGGTTACCCAACAGCATGAGGAAAGAGGAAAGGACTAGAATTCCCAGAAAAACGGGGTAATCACGGTCGAGGATCGAAGTGTAGCCGAGCAAACCAATCCCATCGATATCAAAAATGTATTCAATCAGAAACGAACCCGCGAAAAAGATGCTTACCAGGTGCCCCAGAGTAGTTGCGATCGGAATGAGCGAATTTCTCATGGCGTGACGAACGACCGCTCGCCGAAAGCCCACTCCTTTGGCCACAGCCGTTCTTACGTAATCTGCGGCGAGATTGTCCATCAGTTGGTTTTTCATGAGCATCGTCATAAACGCAAAGGAACCGAGCAAATAACAGACGAGCGGAAGAAAAGTGTGGTGGAAGAGGTCCCCGACACGCTCGAAAAATCCCATGTATTCCCAGTCCCCCGTCGGCCAACCTTCTTTCGGGAACCATTCCCAGCGCATACAGAAGTAAACTACGAGCAGAGCACCCAGAGCATATCCGGGAACGGCGTAGCCCGCAAACACGGCGACCGATGTTGCGTTATCCATGTGCGACCGATGTCGTAGGGCCTTAATGATCCCGAGGGGAATGCAAACAAGATACACGATCACCGAGCTGACGAGTCCAAAGTAGATGGAGATTGGCATTCGCTCGAAAATGAGATCGATCACCGGCTCCTGGTAGCGAAAGGACGTTCCGAGGTTTCCCTGAAGAAGATCTCCCACCCAGAGGGGATAGGCCACATACCATGGTTTATCGAGACCATAGAGTTTTTTCAACTGGTCGATCTGATCCTGAGAAAGCGCCTGGTTGCTTCCCCCGCTACCCGAGTTTCCGCCCTGCATGTTGATCATCTGACTCTCAGCGAGAGCGCGCTCGACGGGACCGCCGGGGACCATGCGAGTAATGAAAAAAGCAATCAGAGTGATGCCAATCAGCGTCGGAGGAATGAGTAGAAGTCGACGAATGAAGTAGGCTCGCATACGGATGCGGAAAAGCGTTCGAAGGTGGAATGAAGAGTTTGTAATTTGCTCGCGATTTATCTTCGCTTCAACACCTGATTTTCACGTGGTCGGGGTCCAGTTATTTACACGAAAAGCGGGTCGTATGTCGCTCAGTCGTCTCGCAATGGCCGCGCGAACCAGTCTTCGCTCGCCAGAGTGATTTGTCCCGTATCCGCATCAGCAGTCATCATGGTTTTGAAAGGTTTCTCTGCGCTTTCACGAACTCAATTAGGAGTGTTGAAAAATCTCCTCTTGCCGCTTTGAAGGTCTCGGCGAGTATAGGCACCATGAACGACGTGCTTCTCGAAAAACTCCACTGGCGTTACGCAACGAAACAGTTCGATCCTGATAAGAAGATCCCCGCAGAGGATTGGTCCACCTTGGAAGAAGCTCTCATTTTAACTCCTTCCTCCTACGGCATGCAGCCGTGGAAATTTTTCGTGATCACGAATCAGGAGCTGAAGGAATCCCTCGTCCCTGCTTCCTACAAGCAGGTCCAGGTCGCGGAGTGCTCCCACTTGTTGGTGATTGCGGTGAAAACAGCCCTGAAAACAGAGGATGTCGACAAACTGATCGAAGCCACGGCAAAGGCACAGGAAAAGACGGTTGAATCACTCGACTTCTACAAGAACCTCATCATCCGAGACATCATCGAAGGTCCTCGCTCCAAAGACATCGCCGGGTGGGCAAAGTTGCAAAGCTACATTGCGCTTGGAAACTTTATGACCTGTGCAGCAATGATCGGAGTCGACGCCTGCCCGATGGAGGGTTTTGTCCCTTCCATGTATGATGAAGCACTCGGCTTGGCGGAAAAAGGCTACACCACCGCTGTTCTCTGCCCCGCCGGGTATCGCTCCGGCGAAGACAAATACAGCGCGTCGAAAAAAGTTCGCTATTCCAGCGGCGACCTCATCGAGCACATTTCGTGATTGGGTAGCAGAATATCGAGAGAGTTCCGGCTGCAATCTATCGTTCTACTTCTTCGCGGCGTTCTCTTTCTTGATACGCTCGCGGGCTTGATTGCCGAATTTGGTGGCGTTGTTGGCAGTGCCCCCTCTCAGTTCCTTGGTCCGGCGGGCCAGATAATCGGACGAAATCTCAATCGCCTTGGCACGATCTTCGCCGTCATAGTTCCAGAATTCCTGGACGACTTTCTCCACCTCGGGGTAATCCTCCCCGATGTCACCAACGCGCTGGCGTAACTGAGCGAGGCGCGATTTCAATTCCTTCACTAGGGCAGCATTAGCGGGGGAATCATATACATTCACGGTCTCGTGAGGATCCTCTTCCAGATCATACAGCTCCCAGGCCGGGGGTGTCTGATACCCTCCCTCGTAGTTGCAGGCGTAGTAGTAAATGAGCTTGTGGGTCTTTGTGCGGATGCCGACGTGGGCCGGGTTATCATGGTGGGCCATGTGCATCCAGTAGCGGTAGTAGGCTTCCTGCTTCCAGCCCTCTGGTTCGTTGCCAGTTTCACAAATCTCCTTGAAGCTGGCTCCCTGCATGTAATCCGGCGTATCAACTCCGGCAAAGGCAAGCATGGTTGGCGCGTAATCCACATTTTCGACGATCGCATCGGTTCGTGCCCCCGCCTTGATCGCCTTCGGATAGCGAATCAGGAAAGGCATGCGCATTGACTCCTCATACATCCAGCGCTTGTCCTGGTAATCGTGCTCCCCGAGCATGAATCCCTGATCGCCAGTGTAGATGATGATCGTGTTGTCCATCTGACCCGATTCCTCAAGCCAGGAAAAAAGACGACCAAGATTGTCATCGATCCCTTTCACACAACGAAGGTAATTTTTCAGATAGGCGTTGTACGACATTCTCTGAATTTCCTCGTCGGTGTAGTTTGCCGGGTCATAGTTTTTGGGGAAATCCTTTGGAAACATCTTCGGCAAATCACCAGCGTAGGAACGTCTTGGATTGCGATTTCCGATCGAGGTTCCGATGTGGGGAACCAATTCGCGCTCGTATCCAACCGTTGCGATCGAACCAAATTCCGGCTGGTTATCGAGCCAGAGAGTATCCGGCTCGGGGATGTCGATGTCTTTCAGGTAGTCGTTGTAGCGCTCGGCGTGCTCAAAATAATCGTGTGGCGCCTTGTAGTGATGCATCAGAAAAAACGGTTTCTCTTCATCGCGTTCTTCTTCAAGCCACTTCAGGGTGATGTCCGTGATCGCATCCGTGGAGTGGAATCCGTCAAAACTAACCATGTCTTTCGGCCAGCCTTTCTCACCGCGAACACGAAATTTCGGATTGTGGTAATCGCCCTGTCCCGGAAGAACCGTGTAAAAATCAAACGCAGCCGGCTCCTCCTTGAGGTGCCATTTCCCGATCATAGCCGTTTCGTATCCGGCCTTTTTCATTTCAATCGCGAGATACTGACGCTCACCCTCGATAGCACCGTAGAGATCATGGACACCGATAGTGTGCGCATACTGCCCGGTAATCACCGAGGCTCGGCTCGGCGCGCAAATCGAGTTGGTGCAGAACGCATTTTCAAAGAGCATTCCTTCTTTCGCGAGGCGATCGATGTTCGGGGTCGGATCGAGTTCCGCAAGTCGGCCACCGTAGGCACCGATGGCATGCGCAGTGTGATCATCCGACATGATGTAGACAATATTAGGGCGATCATTGGAGATTCCAATGATCGCCACGCATAGAACAGCGAGGGCAAGAAGTGTATTTTTCATGTGACTCACCTTAGAACAAAGGCGCAAATTCGTCTTGTTAAAATCAGACATATCGTCTCAAATTCGCCCCATGTATTCCTCCTACCAATCTAACAGCGGACTACTCGATTCTCCAGTCGCCGCTGCCATGATGAAACTATTCGAACACGTTCCCGATACCTACTTTTTCCTGAAAGATTCCCAGAGCAGTTTTATCCATGTCAATCAGGCCTTGCTTCAGCGTCTCGGATTGGACGATGTTTCACAAATCGTAGGAACGAGCGATCACGACAGATATCCTCCGCACGTTGCAGATCAACTGGTTGAAGGAGATAAAAGAGTTATGGAAAGCGGGAATCCGTTCATCAACCACGCAGATATACTCTTCGATCATCGAGGACGGCTCGAATGGTTTTCCACTTCGAAATATCCCATTCTTGACGACGATGGAACTCCATTGGGTGTAGTGGGAACAACCCGCCGTTTTCCCAACCGGCAATCACGAAAAAACACGGATCATGCTGCTGAAAACTCGATTGATTTCATTTGTGCAAATCCGACATCCCGAATTCGAGTCGCTGATCTTGCCGAGCAGTTTGGCATCTCTGAAAGGCAACTGCACCGTCAGTTCATCAAGGTAATCGGAATGAATCCCCAGGACTTTATTCTGCGGACTCGGATTCAGGCTTCGGCAGCAGATTTACGCAAGACCACGGAATCGCTCGCCGATCTCGCCACAAAATACGGGTTTTGCGACCAAAGCGCCTATTCCCGCCAATTCTGGAAATTGATTGGGACAACTCCTGGAGAATATCGGAAGATCAATGCTCAATCCCAACAATGAACAAATCCGACATTGTATCCGATTTTCGAAACCAGCTTTCCGCTCAGTATCAAAGAATCCTGTCCGGCTTGAAGGAAGCTACCGAAGCCGCGACAGGCGACGACACCAAAGCAGAGAGCAAATACGATACGCGTGGCCTCGAGGCATCCTATCTCGCGGCAGGACAAGCTGAACAAGCCGATGAACTTGCCGAAGCCCTCACGCTTTTCGAAGCATTCGAGTTTCCTGATTTTGACTTCGAAGATCCCGTTGCTCCAGGTGCCCTTGTCGAAACGGACCGCAGCGGCGAAAGCTCGTGGTTTCTGCTCACCCCATCAGGCGGTGGTCTGACCTGCGAAACAAAAGATGGTATCGTCATCACAGCACTGGGACCATCTGCGCCCCTTCGCGAGAAGATGCTCGGATCTGTAGCCGGGGAATCGATCGACGGGATTTCCGTCCTCGAAGTGATGTGATCAATTCAACGAAAGATCGTCAGGCTCATCTGCTACCAGGCGGTAGTAGGGATTCAGATCGCGGAGCATGTCTTTCCACAATCCGTCGACTTTGGACAAATCGATAACTTCTCGATTCGGCTCGTGCGTGATCCAGGATTTGCTCTCCAGCTCATCCTCCAATTGCCCGACTTCCCATCCCGAATAGCCGACAAAGGCACGGATGTGAAAACCTTCCATTTCATACATGACCGCCTCGGCAGCGGACAGGTGAGTGGAAAACTGAAGTTTCTCATCCACCTCCGACCATCCCAGGGCGGAAAAAGTGAGGTGCTCCTGATTGACCGGCCCACCCATGAAAACCGGCACATCCTTCAGCGGATTACGTTGCTCAGGCGGCAGCGCCTGCTCGCTCAACAAATCTCCAACAACCCGCCCAATCGGGCGATTCAGAATGTATCCGAGCGCACCGTTCTCGTCATTGTGCTCCGTCAAAAGGAGGACACTTCGGAAAAATGGAGGCTCCTTGAGCTGAGGAACAGCAAGAATCAAATTACCTTGGAGAGAATCACTCACGATAAATATTACGTTCGATTGGAGAGAAAAATTCATTCTCTTCCAGAATTTCCGCGTTGGCAATCCGGAAGAGAGAGTGTTCCATTTCCCCATGGAATCCATGACCCGCGATCTACAAGCCGGAAAAGAGCTCACAGAGTCCGGCATTCGAGAAGCCACTGCCGCCATCCTCGACGAATTCATTTTTGAAGAGAGCAAAGCCAACTTTCTCGCTGCGCTGGCGCAAAAAGGGGAAACAGCTTTCGAGATTGCCGGTTTTGCCGGGGAGTTTCTCAATCATGCCGTGGAACCGACTCTGGACAGGGATGCGATCGGAAAACCACTACTCGATGTCTGCGGAACAGGAGGAGACAAATTAAATCTCTTCAATGTCTCCACCACGAGCGTTTTTCTCCTCGCAGCAGCCGGTGTCGCTGTCGTGAAACACGGCAACCGAGGCATTACCTCGAAGAGCGGAGGAGCGGACGCTCTCGAAGCTCTAGGCATTCGCATCGATTTGCCAGCCGACGAATTTGGCCACTGTGTCGAAGAGGTTGGAGCCGGCTTTCTCTTTGCCCCGCTCTATCATCCAGCGTTCAAGGCAGTCGTGCCAGTGAGAAAACTTCTCGCCGAACGAGGGCAACGAACCATTTTTAACATCCTCGGTCCGCTCCTGAATCCCGCCCGCCCTGACTACCAACT
>JAKMGR010000255.1 GCA_022424805.1 Verrucomicrobiales bacterium | reverse complement strand
TCCGATGACGGCAAAACTTGGAGACCAGAAAAGCCCACGATCAAAGCGCCAAAAAACGGTGACGCCGTTTCCATGCACATGAATGAACACGGCATTACCCTTCGTCATGGCAAGCACGCGGGTCGGCTCATTCGACCTTCGCGCTTTTACGGAGAAGGAAATCGCCCCGAGTCGATCTGGCACACTCACTACACCAACGCGATCTTCTCCGACGATGGCGGCAAGACTTGGCAAACCAGCGAGCAATTCCCCGAGAATGGAACCGGCGAAGCCTGTATCGCCGAATTGAGCGACGGCCGACTCTACTACAATAGCCGCGTGCATTGGCAAGAGCGCCCGAAGAATACCCGGCGCCGCGAAGCGTGGAGCAATGACGGCGGCAAGACATGGACCGACTTCGCTGTCATTGACGCTCTCCCTGACGGCCACCAGCATCGGTCCTACGGCTGCATGGGCGGTCTCGTTCGACTCCCTGTTGCTGGCAAAAACATCCTGATTTTTTCCAACATCGACACTGACAAAGCCACGCGCGAGCGAGCCACGGTGTGGGCGAGTTTCGACGGAGGCAAAACCTGGCCCGTGAAGCGACTCATCTTTGACGGTCCGAGCGCCTATTCCTCGCTCAATGCAGGACGCCATGGGACGCCGAGCGAGGGATTGATCTACCTGAACTTTGAAAGCGCAGGAAAATCAAAAGTCGCACGCTTCAATCTGAGCTGGTTGCTCGCAGGCGAAGCTACTGGCGACGGCAAAGTGCCCGAAGGATTTGGAGAATAAGATTCCCTCTACCGGATAGGAACCCTAACCCAATGGAGAAGGTCGTCAGTCGAGTTCTCGGTCGCGGATTCAGCGTCGCTGCGACCTGCCTTCTCACATTTGCCGCTTCTTTTGCCGATGAAAAATCCAACGTCCTCTTCCTCGCGGTTGATGACATGAAGGACTGGGTGAACTGCCTCGGCGGTTACGAAGGAACTGTTTACACCCCGAACATCGATCGACTCGCCGCGCGTGGAACCCTGTTCACCAACGCACACTGCCCTTCGCCCAAGTGTGCTCCGTGCCGAGCGGCGATCATGACCGGCCTTATGCCCTCGACGACCGGACTCTACGACAACGGGCACTGGTGGTATCCGAACTTTCCTGACACGAAGACAATTCCTGCACATTTTCGGGCAAACGGATATCACGCAGTTGGTGCTGGAAAAATATTTCATCATACCGCGGGAAACCATCCGCCGAATCAGTGGAATGACTTTCAGAAACTAGTGTTCAACGACGACCCCTGGTTTCGCGGCGTAAAGCTGAACTACCCTTGGTCAAAGCAAATCCCCTACCCCGATGGATTTCCATTCAGCGGCATTGAAGACCTCGGCCACGAAAACGATTGGGGTTCGCTCGATTACGACGAACCCGACTACGACGATTCCCGCAATGCCGAGTATACCGTACAATTTCTGAAGCAGTCCCACGACCGGCCCTTCTTTCTCGCGTGCGGTTTGTTTCGGCCTCACCTGCCCTGGTATGTCCCACAGAAATACTTCGATCTGTATCCGCTGAACGAAGTTACCCTGCCGGGCGTCAAGGAGGACGATCTCGATGACATCCCTCCTGCAGGCCAAGCATTCGCCAAAGCACGGCAAGGCGACCTGATCGCGATCCAGAAGGCGGAAAAATATCAAGAAGCAGTGAGAGCCTACCTCGCGAGCATCACCTATGCCGATGCTCAGCTAGGGCTAATTCTGGATGCGCTCGATGCTGGCGAACACAGCGAGAATACCATCATCACCCTCTGGTCGGATCACGGCTGGCATCTTGGAGAAAAGGGTCACTGGCACAAAACGACCCTGTGGGAAGAAGCGACCCGCATTCCTTTTATCATCTCCGCGCCAGGGTATGATCCAGCTACCTGCAGCCGCCCCGTCAGTTTGATCGATCTGTATCCAACTCTGAACGACCTCTGCAATCTTCCACCTGATGAGAGCCACGACGGCACAAGTCTGCGTCCACTTTTGGCTGATCCTGAAACTGAGCGGAAGCACCCTGCCATCATTCAGTTCAAGCCGGGCAACGTCGCCGTTCGATCAGACCGATTCCGCTACATCCGATATCGAAATGGAAGTGAGGAATTCTACGATTTGAAATCAGATCCATACGAATGGACGAATCTGGCTGGTGATCCGAGTGCGGCGAAACAAAAGGCGCAGCTGGCGCGATGGGCCACCTCTGAATGGGCAAAATCAGCTCCCACAAAATCCGCTTTCCACTTCGACCCTGAAACTTTTATATGGAGAGAAAAATCCAGCGGTCGCCTTATCAATGGATGCCAGAATATAACAGAACCATGAAATCACTTTTACAGACTTTCCTCCTCACCTCTCTCATTCCCTTCCTCGCAGGAGCAGAAGGCAAACCAATTCAGTATCTCGATCTTGATCAGAACTCGTATCGCCAAGTTGTCGTGGATCGCGAAAAAGGCCAATACCTCGGTCATCCAACGACCTGCCTGCTCGAAGACGGGAAAACCATCCTTTGCGTGTATCCGAAGGGCCACGGTCGCGGAGGAATCGTTCACAAGCGGAGCACAGATGGGGGCCTCACCTGGTCAGACCGACTCCCCACCCCGGAAAGTTGGGCAACCAGTAAGGAAGTCCCGACTCTGCACCGGGTCATCGACGCAGATGGCAACAAGCGAATCATCATGTGGTCGGGACTATACCCAGCACGACTCTCCGTAACCGAAGATGACGGAGGCACATGGAGCGAGCTGCAGAAAGTCGGCGATTGGGGAGGCATTGTCGTGATGGGGACTGTGTTCGAGAGAAAGACCGGACCTGGACATTACATGGCGCTTTTTCATGACGACGGACGATTCTTCCAGGAAAAAGCGGATCAGAAAGACCC
>JAKMGR010000249.1 GCA_022424805.1 Verrucomicrobiales bacterium | reverse complement strand
GGCAAGTAGACCCGCCTATACAATTTATTCAAACGCGAGAAAGTCACGCCGTGGGTAGAAACCCGCGACGTGGCTCTTTTTATTTGGTGGTCATCTCGTAGGCTCCATCCCAATCGTCACCCGGAGGGTTCTCCTTCATGATTTCGCAGCGGGCAGCCATCATGCGGGAAGGATTCGTGACAATCGCGTGGTCCCGGCCGGGTTGAAACGGTTCTGATTCTGCTGCTTTCTGAAAGACTTCGCGGGCGGAATCCCACTCCTGAGCGAAGTATTTTTCCAAAGCGTTTTCGTAAAGTTCCAGACAGCGTGAAGTGTCACTGCTGACGAGGTCGTTTTGCTCAATGACTTCGTAGACCTGGACGGGAATGGTTCTCCCTTTAACGACAATTCGATCAAGGTGGCGATAAGTGATGTCGTCTTTCGTTGCACGGGCCGCCTCATAGGTGTCTCCAGTGATCATGGTGCAGACGCCGTAGGTTTTCGCCCCGGATTCCATGCGGGCTCCCAGGTTTACGCTGTCACCCATCGTGGTGTAGTTGAAACGATGTTGGGAGCCGATGTTGCCGACTACGGCAGGTCCGACGTTGAGACCAATGCGAGTTCGCATTTCCTGAATCCGCTTGGATCTCTGCTGCTTGACCCAGCGTTTGCAGAGTTCCTCTTGCATTCGTTGCATTTGAATGGAAGTCATCACCCCGATGTAAGTGTGGTTCTCAAGAGGAAGGGGTGCTCCGAACATCGCGTCGATGGCATCTCCGATGTATTTGTCGAGCGTTCCACCGGAGTTGGTCACGATGTCTGTCATTTCCGAAAGATACTCGACCATGAGGTCCACCAACTCGACAGGTGTTAATTCCTCAGAAAACGCAGAAAAGCCCTGTATATCGCTGAAAAGGATCGTGATGTTCTTTTCCTCCCCTCCCAATTCCGGCATCTCCCTGCTTTTGACCATCTGTTTCACGAGGGCGGGGGCGACGTAAGATTGGAACATCCCGGTGATGGCGCGCTTCTCTCGGAACTCGGCTGCAAGACGGTCCGCAATCACGGTCGTGTGAATCAGGGCAAATCCGACGACGGGGAGGACAAGAGGGATGAGAAAGGAATACTGATCAAAGAGAAAAAAGGCGAGAAAGATAACGGAAAGGATGATGACTGATGGGATCAGGATCGCTAGTGTGATGCGGGCTTGCCGAAGGAGCAAGAGAGTGAGCCATGCGATGGCAAGCCAGATCAGGAGGACCTGTCCTTTTGGAATTTGCCGGATGAAATCGTTTCGTAAAATGCTGTCGAGCGCAGTTGCCTGAACTTTGATAAGTGCTTCCTGCCCTCGATAGGGCGTTGGACCGAAATCAGAAAGACCTGTGGCGCTCTGTCCAATGATTACCACCTGGTCGGTGAATGGTGGGAGTTCACTCGGCCAATCGATATCTCCTTTTTCTGCCGATTCGATCAGCTTGTAGACCGCCTCATATTCGCTGACCTGAAAGCGATTCGTGTCCCTGTAGTTGAGATAAAGAAACCCCGAGTCATCGATCGGAATCTTCCATTCGTCACCGTCCTGTTTTGGGATGGTGATGATATTTCCAATTTCGATCGTCACTTCTTCAACGGAGACATCTTCGATTTGCATGAGGATTTGTAGAACGAAGGAAGGATAAATCTTTCCCTGAACCTCAGTGATCAGGGGGATTTTTCGCCGCATTCCATCGACCTCGGATGGTGGGGAATTCACAGAACCGGTCCAGGAACTCTGGGCAAATGCCATGAGTGGCGTCAATGCCGTCGGTCCGGAAAGGAGCTTATCGACATCACCTGTAACGTTGGGAAAAGGTTTGGTGGCGTAGAGGCTAATGTCGGGAAATGGCTTCCTCTGGGCTAGCTCCTTTGCCTCATTGCTCGTATCGACAAACATTCCGGTAATGGCTCCCGGATGCAGGGCCAGTTGATCAGCAAAGAAGAAATCGACTTCGGGATCTTCGCTTGGCTCGATGAAAAAGAAGTCGAAAGCGATGACCTTGGGAGGGCGATAGGCCAGGGTTTGAAGAAATCTGCCGTGAATATCGCGCTTCCATTCTTCCCAGCGTCCGAGTTCCTTCAGGGAATTTTCGCCTATCCCAACTAGCGCGATTTTTGGCGAATGCTTCGGGTCATTATCTGCTCGAGCTTTGAAACGCCAATCAATCGTGATGTTCTCCAGTTCCGTTGCAAAGTCGGTTGACCAGGCCAGCCACATCAGCAGTGCAGCCACTGGCGGCGCGAGGAGAAGAATGAGAGATCTGCTTTTTTCCGTTTGTCCCGCCATAAGAGGCCGCATCGTATGCAGAAAACTGCCTAAATGCACGCCTTCATTCGTCCGCTAAAAGAACCGGAATGACATTGTAAATGTCCTTAAATAGTCTAGACTATTATGTGTTCCGTAACCAAACTTGCAGCCATGACGCCCTTCCAATTCCTTTTCCCAGCGTTTTTTGCGCTGGCGGTCCTCGTTGTACCCGATTTGTCACTGGCAGAACCGGTGAGCGGGACGGTGACAGTCGCCGTTGGTGATGTGAAAGCGACTGGGAAAGATGGTGCTGAAGCTCCCGTGGAAAAAGGAGACAAGGTTGCGGTCGGGACAGCGATCAAAACGGGAGACGATTCCCGGGCCGTAGTTGTCATCACTCCTCGGTCCGCGATTCGAATTGCTGCGAATTCAGAAGTGGTGATTGAGATGGTGGACGAAGAGGCTTCGCCGAAGCAGGTGATGATCGACCTGAAGGACGGCAGCCTTGGAGCGCTGCTCAAGCCGAATGCCGAGGGAGAAATAGATTTCAAAGTTCGAACGCCAAGCGGTGTCGCGGCCGCGCGGGGGACTTTTTATTCCGTCGTTGTCGAAGACGGCAAGGGCTACGTGCAGGTCAAAGAGGGCCGCGTTGAGATTGTTCCAAATGCGGAAGAAAATTAGAGTTTCTCTCCAGGGGCAATCAGATTTGGAATGATAGCGAGCCGTCAAGGAAGCTGCAGAGGACACTGGTATGTCCTAGTCGTGCTGGTTTTCTTTCTCTCGTCGCTGAGTGTGGCTTGGGGTAATCCTTCCGGAGCTTCGGTTAGGCAAGGAGATATTCAATTTCGCTCACAGGGAGATGCTCTTCAGGTCATTCAAAATTCGAATCGAGGGATCATCGACTGGAACTCTTTCTCGATTGATAATGGTCAAACGACTCGCTTCGTCGTCCCTAATGCTCGATCAGCAACTTTGAATCGCGTTACCGGAGCGACGGTTTCCCGCATTGATGGTGCGCTGCGTTCGAATGGACAAGTTTTTCTGCTGAATCCCAACGGAGTTGTCGTGGGTCGCAATGGGGTGATCGATGTCGCGGGTTTTACTGCGTCGACTTTGGATATCAGCAACGAAGATTTTCTCGCTGGTGGCGATCTCCGATTTCGTGGGGATTCCCAGGCGGCGGTTGTGAACTTGGGAGCCATCAGTGCATTCGATGGAGATATTTTCCTGATTGCCTCCACAGTCGACAACGCAGGGCTTTTGCGCGCGCGAGACGGTACGGCTGCACTCGCGGCGGGCAACGATGTCCTGATCAAGGAATCCGGTTCCGAGCGGGTTTTTGTTCGTGGCGCGAGCGGTGAGAAAAAGGCCAATGGAGTTGTGAACACCGGCACGATCGAAGCCAACGTCGCTGAGCTGAAATCATATGGAGGAAACGTCTACGGCATGGCCGTAAAGAACGAAGGTCGGGTCGCAGCAACGGCGG
>JAKMGR010000214.1 GCA_022424805.1 Verrucomicrobiales bacterium | reverse complement strand
CTTTACATTATCGCCGACGACCACCCCCCGCGCGACCATCGTGTTCTGTCCGAAGGAGCATCGCTCTCCAATGACAGCACCGTCACAGATATGGGCGAAATGCCAAATCCTGCTGTCGGAGCCAATGGAGGCGCCGCCGTCGACCACTGCGGTTTCGTGTGCGTAATAGTCCGCCATCACAATCGGAAAAACCTTCGAATGAGGGGAAGAAGGCGGCGGCCGCGGTTCTGCCATTTCTGAAGCGCCTGCAATCGGACTTCTGCGACCTCCTGAACCGAGTTTTCCAGACCAGTTGCCTTCGCGATACTCTGCATTCTCGCGAGTCGATCCTCCCCATTCGTGAGTCGAGGGAGCAACTTTTCGTCCAGGAAATGGCGCACAATACGAGTCACATCAAAATCCGCCTGGAAAAACCCCCTGCGGTCTCCGTCCCGATGCAGTGCTTTCACCGCCCCCAAATCGCGAAGGAGGTTCAATCCCTGGCTCGCGCTGCCCTTGCTGATTCCCAGCTTTTCGATCACCACATCCACCGGAATGGGCTCAAAGGACATGAAAAGAAGCCCATAAATCTGCCCGATGGACTTCGGGAAGCCCATCATCTGAGCAAAAGAAACAAAATATTCGACCGACTCGCGCTCCAACTCGCTCAGTTCACGATCAGTCTCACGTTCTGGAGTAACCGGTTGGCTCTCCTCGCGAATCGAGTCATTTCTGGATACATAATTCAGCATGCTCCCCCCTCTGCAAATACCTTAGCCAATCGGCTAAGGCAAGCTACTGCCCGTGGTCGGACGCATGCCGGACCATCGCAATATCGGATCTGTCGCATTGTAGCCATGGGCTTCTCGCAGGAGGGGAAGTAACCGCAACTTTCGGAATGTTCAAATAGAAATGAACTTTAGAATCTGATGTTTTCCCCGCGGATTTCTTGGGAATACTGAGCCACCTGCGAGGCTATCGGCCGCACAAACCGGATCGCCGCATTCGGGGACAACCTCCCATCCGCCTCAGACCTGTGTGACCGGTCCAATTGCCTCCCCGGTCAGTTCGAGAAGCTTGTTCCGATGGACTCGGTTACCCGAGGCAAAATGCTCGGTGGCGGCGAGAAACAGCGTGTTCAAATTCGGATTCAGACTGAGCGGTTCTCCCCGTAGCGCCTCTTTCGCCGCCAATTGCTCAAGACGCTCCCATTCCAGCAGCTAGGCGAGAATCGCGGGAAAAGACTTCGCGAGAAGCCTCTCCTTCACATACCACCATGATCGATTCAGAGGATCGCTCAGGAAAGATTCCGCGGGGCGCTCTACCCGTATCTTGATGTCCCAGGCAGGCCACTCGCGGAGATCCTGTGCAACCAGTTTCTTGAGTTCCTCTTGGCCAGCAATCATTTCGAGGGGATGCATCTCCAACTGCCAGGGGATTCGATGTCTGCAAAATACTCTGCACTTTCGAAATGGTCGAGAGCGCGACTCAGCTTGTTCGCCACAAGAGTGATTTCGTCAGTCTCGAGCCTCTCTCGATACTGGAGAATCGAGGGTAATGGAACACCGGAAACCGAATCCCCGACAAGCGCGGTGAAATCTCCCTCGCAGTATAATGCGCGAATATGAGTGCAATTGTGATGCGCCTTGACTTACGGATTGCTGATCTTTCGATTCACGGGATCGAGCAGCGAGCGCTGAAACCACTTTTTAAGGGGAAGGAGATAAATCGTTCTGTCGTCTTACTGACAGAAGTTGGGTCGTAAACGGAGCCAGTCGCGAAGCCTTTTTAGGCCGCCCTGGCCTCCGTCCCCCGCGATGGAAATTCGTGTTCTGTTAGTATTTTCTCGTCGCCTCCTTTCGACTCGGGGCGATAGCGCTTCCAAGGGACTTCGTAGTCGAGCGCTTGGTGTTTACGCCGATGGAACGGAAGAACTTTACGATCACAAAAGCGACCGCTGGGAATGGCAGAAACTCGCCGATAATCCGGAATACGCGGAGGTGAAACAAACTATGCGTCAGAAGTTGCCGACTCATCACGAACCGGACGGGGCGACTTATGTCCCACCAAACCCTAATTGGGGTAAGCAAAAATCTAAATCAAAAAAATAAAACGAAAATCGAGCTTCCGGATCGCAACCACAGCGGTCGGTGAGAGTTCTATTCTAAAAGAGATGTTTATGAAACAAATAGCATTCACGTTGCTCCTGTCATTTTCCTGCATCGCCATTGGTGATGGGCAGCAGCCC
>JAKMGR010000212.1 GCA_022424805.1 Verrucomicrobiales bacterium | reverse complement strand
TGGGCGAGTTGGACATCACCACTCCATGTTCGACAGCCGTCCGGAGTTCGCGAACATTGCCGGGCCAGTCGTAATCGAGCAGGAGTTGCATGGCGTCCTGAGTCATGTCCATGTCGGACTTGTTGTTTTCTTCGCCAAATTCTTTGAGAAAGGCCTCAACTAACAAAACAATATCTTCTTTTCGATCACGAAGTGGCGGCATCTGAATCGAGACGACATTGAGACGGAAGAAAAGATCATCGCGAAAGGTGCCCTCTTTGACCATTTTGCTGAGATCCTTGTTCGTTGCTGCGACAACGCGAACATCCACTTTTTGTGGTTTATTAGAGCCAAGGCGTTCAATGGTCCGCTCCCCGATCGCGCGCAGCAGCTTGACCTGCGTATTGAGATCAATCTCTCCGATCTCATCAAGAAAAAGCGTGCCGCCGTCGGCCTCTTCGAAGCGTCCAATGCGGCGTTCCGTAGCCCCTGTGAAAGCACCTTTCTCATGGCCGAAAAGCTCGCTCTCGAGAAGCTGTTCGCTCAACGCGGCGCAATGAACAGTGACCAGCTTGGATTTCGGGCGACCGGAAAGATGGTGAATCGCCCGGCCGACAAGCTCCTTACCAGTCCCGCTTTCCCCCTCAATGAGGACATTGGCCTTGCTCGGTGCCACCTGCCGGATCACATCGAAGACGGGCTGCATCACTGCGGAGTGACCAATGATATTCTCGACGCCGTAGCGCTCCGTGAACTGGGCCTTCAGCGCAACGTTTTCTTCCTCAACACTGCGGCTGCGTATTGCACGTTTGATGACGATTTCCAGCTCGTCGATGTTGAGCGGTTTCGACACGTAGTCGTAGGCCCCTTTCTTCATCGCCTCGACCGCAACATCGACCGATCCGTACGCGGTCATGAGAATGCAAGTCGGCGGCTTGGGCCTCGCCAATGTCTGCGTGATGAGATCCATCCCGCTCTCCCCGCCGAGGCGAAGGTCGGTCAGCATCACGTGAACGGTATCGCTTTTCAGAATCTCTTCCGCCTCGGCAATATTCGCGGCAACGTAAACATCGAACTCGTCCTCCAGCGAAAGCCGCAGACCGTCGCGAGTGTTCTTTTCATCGTCGATGATGAGCACGGTATAATCAGAAAAATCCATGTTCTCTCTTTTCTATTTATCCTCCACATCCACATCGATCACCGGAGTATCTGCCTCCGATTTCTCTGGCAGCACACGAATCAACTTTTCCGCACGCGGAAGAAACACCGTCACCTCAGTTCCGGTCCCCTCCCGACTTTGAAATTGCACCTCGCCTCCGTGTTCGTGGACGATGCGATGAACGATCATCAGGCCGAGGCCCGATCCAGTCTTCTTGGTCGTGTAGTAGGGGTTGAAAACGCGGCTAACCTCATCGGCGGGGATGCCGGGACCATCGTCGGCAAAGGTCACAAAAGCGTTTTCGTCGTTGTGCCCGGTCGTCACGGTGAGATTTCCATCTGAGCCCATTGCCTGGGAGCTGTTGCGGATCAGGTTGTAGAAGACCTGCTTCATCTGATCCCGATCGAGTTTCAGGAGAGGGATGTCGTCGTCAAAATCAACAGTGATGGCAATGCGGCGGTCTGCGACCTCGGCCCCAATGAAATTGAGCGCTTCTTTGAGCAGATCGTTCAGGTCCGTGGTTTCCAGCTCCGGACGCGAAGGACGAACCGCATTGAGAAATTTTTCGACAATGAAATCGAGACGCTTGATTTCACTGCGCGTGATCTCGAGCGATTCCAGAAGTTCCGTAGCGAGCTCTGGATCGGCATTCTTTTTCACCTTTCGCTCGATCACCTGGAGATGAATCGTGAGCGAGTTCAGCGGGTTGCCAATCTCGTGGGCGACGCCCGCGGCAAGGCTTTGCACAGCCTGAATTTTCTCCGACTCGATTTCCTGAAGATGACGCTCTCGGTTCTGGGTGTTGTCGCGGAGAATGATGACAAAGCCGAGCGACTCGCCTTCCGTTTCCGAAGCATCCTGATTCGCGAGGGGTGCGATGTAGAAATTCAAAAAACGCAGCTCCGGATAACGAACGACAAGGTCTCGATTGATCGCGTCACCAGAGGCGATGACGTCCTCCCAATCGATGCCGGGGAAAAGCTTCGCGACCGATTCTCCGGAAGCTGCTTTTTCCTCAAGCCCGAAGAATTCACAGGCAGTGTGATTGATGTAGTGAATTCGTCCCTTTTCTCCGGTGACGATAATCCCGTCCTGAATCACATCAAAAACGCGCTCCAAAAACCCTTTTTCCTCGACCGTCTTGAGGACGAGACTCTGGATCTCCTCCGGCTCGAGCTTGTCGAGACGATCAATGAGTTTGTCAAGAATGCCGGGATTCATGTAGGGTAGCTCTATGCTGGAGAGACAAAACGGCACCAATCAAAGAGTCGTGATGACGATCACGACATTCGCAGATATCGATGCAGCGCGTCAATTTGGCGCACAATTGGTCGAGGCGCAACTGGTCGCCTGCGTCAATCTCGTGCCCGGAGTGGAGTCGATCTATCGCTGGAAAGGCAAAGTAGAGAAGGAGCCGGAGATCATTGCCGTGATGAAAACGACGGAGAATCGGTTGGAGGATTTGGAAGCATGGGTGCAAGAAAAGCATCCCTATTATGAGCCAGAGTTTCTCGTGCTGCCAGTGGACGCGGGAGCGAGCGGGTATTTGGGATGGGTGCGGGAGAGTGTGGGCCGTGAGGAATCGTAGAAAGGCCAATCGCTCTTTTTCAGCCGTATTTCGTCGAAAAACTGGCAGATCTCATTCGATTACCTCCCCACCAATCCCATTGGACAAATCAGCATCCTGAGGCATAAGTCTCCCTCGTTTTACCACTACACAACAGAGCCTTGAGTTTGATCGTCCAGAAATACGGCGGCACCTCGGTGGGAACGCCTGAGCGCATTCTCAACGTGGCGCGCCGAATCCTTGAAACCCAGCAAGCCGGGAATCAAGTTGTTGCCGTCGTATCCGCCATGTCCGGTGTTACGAATCGGCTCATCGAACTCGCTAACGAAGTCACGGGAGAAAACGAACCGACCGAGCGTGAGATGGACGTGCTCCTCGCCACCGGAGAGCAGACTACGATCGCCCTCACCGCAATGGCTCTCAATGCCATGGGCAGCAAGGCAGTTTCTCTCACCGGGGCCCAGGCAGGGATTGAGACGGATGGAGTTCACACCAAAGCGCGCATTTCGAACATTTCTCCTGCGGGAGTTCACGAGCTTCTCGACGACGGCAACATCGTCATCCTTGCCGGCTTCCAGGGAAAAACCCCCGATGGAAAAATCACTACCCTCGGCCGCGGCGGATCCGACCTGACCGCCATCGCGATGGCAGCAGCCATCGATGCTGATCTGTGCCAGATTTTCACCGACGTCGATGGAGTCTATACTTGCGACCCGCGCGTCGTGCCGGAAGCGCGTAAGATCGACGAGATCAGCTACGACGAGATGCTCGAAATGGCGAGCTCCGGCACGAAGGTGATGCAATCCCGTTCCGTCGAATTCGCGAAAAAATTTGGAGTAGTCTTCGAGGTTCGAAGCAGTTTGAACAACAACCCCGGAACCCTCGTAAAGGAAGAAACCATGAGCATGGAATCCGTAGTCATTCGCGGTGTCAGTCTGGAGCGAGCCCAGGCCAAAGTCACCATATCTGGAGTCAAAGACAAACCGGGGACGGCTGGAAAGATTTTCGGCGCTGTCTCCGATACGAATCTTCTCGTCGACATGATCGTCCAGAATGTTTCCCAAACAGGGATCACCGACATCTCCTTCACCGTTCACAAGGATGACGTCGCCAAAGCCGAGAAAGCTCTTGAGCCTATCCTCTCCGATCTGGGAGACGATACCCAGGTCGAAGCCGAGGACGGCATCGCCAAGTTAAGTGTCGTCGGAATCGGAATGCGTTCTCATTCCGGAGTCGCCGCCGAAATGTTCAAGGCTCTCTCGGAAGCCGGAATCAATATCGAAATGATTTCCACCTCCGAGATCAAGATCACCGTCACCGTCGCGGAAGAAGACATCGACCGCGCCGCACAGGTGATGCATGACGCATTCGGTCTGGCCGAAGAGTGAAAAGCAGGATCCCGCCCTGCTTGGCCACTGACCCAACAGGGTTGTGAGTTGCACCCAACAGATTTAGTCGTCGGCTGATCAGAAAGGCAAAACCCTTTTACGCCGCAGGAGGCATCGCCAACCACGCCGTAGTGGTTTTATCGGCGTAGCGAAGGCCCAATCGCATATTCATCTGTCCCGCGAGAATAGCGGAGGTGGTGAGGCCAAGGCCGAAATGCTCCGCGCCTTTCGACGTATGAAATGGCTCAAAAGCTTTCCGCAAAGCAGCCTCGTCCAATGGATGGCTCGAATTGCGAATGAACAAATCCACATTCGATCCAGGACTGGCTTCGCCGGGAGGGAAAATATCGATAGCAACAGACCCACCGTCCACATTCGCGGCTTCTTCAGCCGCGTTTTTTACGAGATGAGTAAAGATGTCCGTCAGCTTTGCTCCATCGCCACTCACTGCGGGAATGTTGTCGCGAACATTGGCCTGCAACCCGACGCCTGCCCCATTACAAATTTCAGTCGCCTTATCGGCCCAGAAAGCGCCAAGCTCGCCCACGGATACGGCGGCTTGTTCGCATCGAGCGCAACCACCGGAAGTGAGCACTTCCTGATTCAAATCGGAAGCAACTTTAGACGAGTCCTGCATCTGCTGGGCGCAGTCACGAACCTCGCTGCTGATGTCATCATCATAGAGGATCAGGCTGGAAAATCCCTGGATCACACCCATGAGATTGTTGTGCTTGTGAACCAGCCCTTTAAGGAATAACTCGTAAAAATTTCGGGTCGGGCTCTCGTCGAGCCGATAGTCGTCGGCGAAGATGAAGTCAGCCATGGCAAAGGGGAGAAAACTCCTCCATCATAGGACCTGAATCGGGATTCACAACTATTTAATTAAGATGTGTTAAGGAGTTGCTGAACCCCAATAAATCCATACCTCGATGCCGCTACGGCAGTTTCCACGGACCTCGATACTGGTCATATTCTGCCTTGGGCAACAGCACATAGACAGGTCGCTTAGCCGGCTCAACCGATGCGATGAAATTCTTCAGGTTTCCCTCCGACATGGTGGTGCACCCGAAAGTTGCGCTACCCCCACCATTTCTCCAGATGTGAAAAAAGATCGATGATCCGGCTCCTGGCGTGATGCGCGGGTATGCGTTGTGAGCGATGAAAAGTTTCAGGGAGTGGGCGTAATCACCCTGCTTCATCTGCGCCTTTTTCTCCGCAGTCGTTCGCGGTTCGTGTTCGATCTGGCGGTATTGATTGTAGTAAGGAGAATTCACATCTTCGTACCAGAGGCTGCGAGAAGTGACCTGCACGTAGCTCAGATTGGGAGACTTCTTGATCGAGGGAGCATAGCCCCACGCACCGCCCAGATCGAAAACGCCAGCGGGGGCTCGTCGGTCCCCTTCTTTCTTTGTTCGAACTCCCTGCGGAACCGGATTAAGACCTTTACCCCAGACCAGTCCGTTTTTTCCAAGACGTGCTTTCCACGAGGCTCCCTTCTGCTTCCAACCTGCGGGTTCTTTTTCGTACCATATCAGGGTCGCGTAGGAAGAATTCCAGTTGTCAGCGATACCGACGAGACATTGCTTGGAATCAGCCGGTAGTTCGAAGGCGCCGGCAGAGGTTGAGGCGAGTAACAATACGGAGAGAGAAAGAAGGAATCGCTTCATTGGAAAGAAGATACGGGAAAACCGGAGAATTTCTATCATCGTCAATACGATTCAATCTCGGGCCTTCATAGAAAGATTGAAAGACACGAACTCAAGAACGCCTCGAATAGAAAAGGCGGCGTCTCGCGACACCGCCTTTCCCGTTTGAGTAGTAAAAAATAGAATCATGATCCGAATAAAAAGACCAGAAAAAATTGCATACCGGATAAGAAGCCAGTAACCACTTCTCATGAATGTAGACGATCTCGAACTCTTACGCAGCCAGCTCGATGTCGCTCCATGGAGACTCCGCCTCGCCGAATGGGTGGAGTCGAAATCCGTTCAGAGATTCATTCTCATAGCGATTCTCGTTAACGCCGTCGTTCTCGGTATCTATATCGACCCGACCATTCTTGAAAAATACGATCCGCTCTTTCATTCCATCGATGTTCTCTGCCTCGTGATTTTCACTGTGGAGATCGCGATCAAGCTCGTTGCCTACCGACAGCATTTCTTTCGCAGCGGATGGAATATCTTTGACTTCATTGTCGTAGGCATTGCCCTCATCCCAGGAAACGGTGCTCTGTCCGTCCTGCGAACGCTTAGAGTCTTGCGAGTGCTACGAGTTCTCACCGTGGTGCCGAGTCTGCGTCGTGTTGTTGCTGCTTTCATTCACGCGATTCCAGGGCTCGTAAGTGTCGTCGCCGTAATGGCGATTTTCTTTTACGCCGCCGCCGTTATGGCCGTCGGATTTTTCAGTGCAACCTTCCCCGAATGGTTCGGGAGTGTTGGCAAGAGCCTCTACACGCTCTTCCAGATCATGACCCTGGAAAGCTGGTCCATGGGAATCGTCCGTCCGGTCATGGAAGCACATCCCCGTGCCTGGGCGTTCTTCGTGCCCTTCATCATCCTCGCGACATTCACGATTCTGAACCTGTTTATCGGCATCATCGTTTCGACGATGCAGGAACTCGCCTTCCTGCCGGATCCCGATGAAGCGAATCCGGAGACGATTGAGTTGCTTACCAAAATCGAAGCGGACCTCGCTCTGCTCAGAAAAAATATAGACGTCTCCAAATAGTCAGCTGTCAGCCCGAAACAACCGCTGGACGAAGATCATTCCAACAGCCATCGCCGGCACAAAAATGAGGGCCTCGGTGCGTAAGGCCCCGAGATTCGCGATCGCAGGCCCAGGGCAAAAACCACCCAGCCCCCAGCCGATGCCGAAGAGAGCAGCACCCATTACCATGCGCTTGGTGAGTCCATCACCCGAGTCGGATGGAAGGTTGAACTTCTTGCGCAGCAACCTGTAACCGCCACCAAAAACCAGCAGGGCCCCGCCCATCACGAAAGCGAGCGTAGGATCCCAGGATCCTGACAGATCTAGAAAACCAACTACCCGGGTGGGGTCAGTCATGCCGGAAAGAGCAAGTCCAGCTCCGAAGAGGGCACCGGCGAGTATGATGAAAAGATTGTTTCTCATGCTGCAGCCGTGAGCAGATTGAAAAGAAAAACGGTTAAAAATCCTGCCGCCATGAAGACCATGGTCGCGATGATGGAATCTTTCGCGCCCATCCCCATG
Source organism: Verrucomicrobiales bacterium (assembly GCA_022424805.1). GTDB lineage: Bacteria > Verrucomicrobiota > Verrucomicrobiia > Verrucomicrobiales > DEV007 > Arctic95D-9. The sequence goes on along the minus strand of JAKMGR010000212.1, from coordinate 5,337 downwards.
CCACAAACTCCGTGCCCACTGGTGCAACCGCCTCCAAGGCGCGTTCCAAAACCAACGATGAGCCCCGCAATCGCAAACACGAACAAGCTGCGGCCGGCTGGAATGCGATAAGTAGCTGCTGCATCCGACAGGAAGAACAGCAATCCTGCTCCCCCTACCAAGCCAGCAAGAAAAAGAAGTCGCCAGGTTCGATCAATGCATGTCGGTAGTAAAAGCCGACCAAAGACGCCTGAAACGCCAGGCACCTTCCTACTGACGATCAGTGCGAGCAGGCTGCCTCCGCCAATGAGACAGCCGCCAAGAAAACCGGGAAGCCAAGTAGATGTGTCCATGAATTGCTGTACGATATCGAATGCAGCCAAATTTCTGCAATCCTTATTCTCGCGTAACAATTCGAGCAACCGAAGTGATTCCTCACAAGGGAATCCGAAGTAAGTGACACCCTTGACCCTCGCCTCCAAAATCCCCATTCTGTCCCGACTACCTTGCCTAACTCATGAACTTATCTCTTTCACGAATTAGCGCGTGTCTCATCACGCTCTTTCTTTTTGTCTGTTTTGAAAACGCCCACGCCAAACCTCTCAAGGTCTACATCCTCGCGGGACAATCCAATATGCAGGGGCATGCGCGACTCTATACTTTCAAGCATATCGGGATGGATCCAAAAACCGCTCCCCTCCTCGCAGAGATGCAGGATGAAAAGGGAGATCCCCGCGTCTGCAAAAATGTGTGGATTTCCTATCTTTCCCAGGATCTGGAAAAGAACGGCAAGCTCACAGCTGGCTTTGGGGCAGACGACGGGAAAATCGGTCCGGAATTCACCTTCGGAACCACGATGGAAAAACATCTGCAGGAGCCAATCCTGATTATCAAAACGGCATGGGGCGGAAAAAGCGTTCATACGGATTTTCGATCCCCGTCAGCCGGGCCTTACGAATTCAGCGAACAGCAACTGGAGAACCTAAAGAAACGCGGCAGGAACATCGACGAGGTCAAAGCGGAAAAAGAGGAAGCGACCGGTCACTACTATCGTCTCATGATCGAGCATGTGAAAAAGGTGCTCGGCGACATTGGCCAGGTCGTGCCAGACTACAATTCGTCCGATGGCTATGAGCTGGCCGGTTTTGTCTGGTTCCAGGGCTGGAATGACCTGGTCGACAGCGGGGTATATCCCAATCGCGATCAGCCCGGCGGATACCAGGCCTACAGCGATGGACTTGCTCACCTGATCCGCGACGTGCGAAAGGAATTGGAGGCTCCGGAAATGCCCATCGTGATCGGAGTCCTGGGTGTCGGCGGTCCAACATCCGAATATGGGCCGGATCGGCAACGCTACGTCTCCACCCATCAGAATTTCCGCGATGCAATGGCTGAGCCGGCCAAGCTGCCGGAATTTCAAGACAATGTGAAAGTGGTCCTGACAGAAAACTATTGGGATCAGCAACTGCAAGCGCTCACCCAACGCAACGACAAGGTGAAACAGGCAGCTAAGAAGGTTCAGAATGAGAAACAACTCAAAGGTCCCGCCGCGCAGGCTGTAGTCGAGGAAATGCGGGATGCAGAGTTCTCGGAGGAAGAGCTCGAGATCATGGAAAAGGGCATTTCCAACCAGGCCTATCACTATCTCGGGTCAGGAAAAATCATGGCGCAGATTGGTCAGGGTTTTGCCGCAGCGCTTCTCGGCTCCGGCGGAGCGCAGGCTGCGAACTCTCCAGCGACGCCCTCCACCACGTCAGCGCGCAGCTGGACCCAGGCTTCGACCGGTAAGAAACTCGATGGCGAATTGGTCGCCGTGGATACCCAGGGCGGAAAGCAGGTCATCCGCATTCGCGCGAAAGGTCGCGTCATTCCCATTCCCCTGGCGATGCTAACAGCGGAGGACCAGGGATTCGTAAAAGCGTGGATGGCAAAGAAAGCCGCGTCGACTCCACAAGCGAGCGCCAACGCGACCTTCGAACCCATTCCGGAAGGCATTCCCGATTTCACCAAGGGCGCAAAGATCCCCGACAACGCACCCCACGATTGGAACCTTGGCCCAACTGGCGCCCGCGGCTGGATCCACAGCAACAAGCTTTCGACGAGCGAGGCGCGACAGATATTGATCACGGAAATTCAAGAGGGATCGCCAGCCGAAGAGATACTGGAAAAGGGCGACGTAATTCTGGGAACCGGCAATCAGGCGTTTTCCTACGATCCGAGAACGGAATTAGGAAAGGCCATCGGCCTGGCGGAAGCTACTGAGGGAACCCTTTCCTTGATCCGCTGGCGAGATGGCGAAATCGAAACCGTCGCCATTGAGCTTCCCACCTTTGGAACCTACTCAGCTACCGCCCCATTCGGTTGCCCGAAGTCGACCAAAATCCTGGAACAAGGATGCGAGGCTCTCGCAGCGTGGATGAAGGAGAATCCAGAAGCCGGAAATCCCATCGTCCGCTCTTACAACGCCCTCGCCCTGCTCGCGAGTGGCAATCCTGACTATCTTCCCATCGTAAAAGATCAGGTGGAGCGATTCCGAAACTACACTGATCCCGAGCGCCGCAGCTACCACTCGTGGTTCTACGGACCGATCACGATGCTGATTGCTGAATACACCATCGCCACCGGCGACACCGAATACCTTCGCGACCTCGAACGCCTCGCCCGCGAGATTGCCCTCGGCCAGAGCGTCGTCGGTTCGTGGGGACACCGCTTCGTCCAGGACAACGGCATTCTCAGTGGCTACGGAATGATGAATGCTCCCGGCCTTCCCCTGACGATCTCGCTGGTGCTTGCTCGTGAAGCTGGCGTCGACGATTCCACCGTCGATGATGCCATTGCGAAAAGCACCCGCCTCGTCCGCTTCTACGTCGGCAAGGGCAGCATTCCCTACGGTGACCATCGCCCTTGGACGCAGACGCATGACGACAACGGGAAAAACGGAGCCGCAGCTGTGCTCTTCAATGCGATCAGTGACACTGAAGCAGCTACCTACTTTTCCCGGATGGGAGTAGCCTGTCACGGAGATGAGCGGGAAATGGGACACACCGGTAATTTTTTCAATCTTCTCTGGGCAATGCCATCGGTGGCTTTGTCAGGCCCCGAAGCAACCGGAGCGTGGATGAGTGACTACGGTTGGTATTTTGATCTCGCCCGCCGGCCCGATGGAACCTATCGACACCAGGGACCGGCGCAGGAGAAAAACGACAGCTACAACAACTGGGATACCACCGGTGCCTACCTTCTCGCCTATGCCCAGCCGCTTCGCCAAATTCACCTGACGGGAAAAAATCAGGAAGTCGTTGCACCGGTAGACAAAAAGACCGCTGCAAGCCTGATCGACGACGGTCGAAATTGGAAAGTCACAACAAAGGATGATCCCTACGCCGATTTCGATGAAGCGACTCTTCTCGAAAAATTGCGCAGTTGGTCACCGGTGGTTCGGGAGCGCGCTGCCCTTTCTCTCGGGAAGAGGGACGGCGCACCCACCCGCAAACTTATTGCGATGCTGAGGGAAGAAAGCCTTCACGCCCGAACCGGAGCCTGCCAGGCAATAGCTGAACTGAAAAACCGAGCTGCCGATGCCGTTCCGGGATTGCGAAACACACTCCAGTCGGAAGACCTCTGGCTGCGCATCGAAGCTGCCGAAGCACTCGCCGCGATCGGCTCCGAAGCAATGCCGGCAGTCCCTGACTTACTGGAAATGCTAGCTAACCACGACACCGAGAACGATCCGCGAGGCATGCAGCAACGCTATCTTTGCTTTGCTCTCTTCGACCGAAGAGGTGGACTTTTGCGCGGCTCACTTGACGGTGTGGATAGGGACGCACTCTTCGCCGCTGTCCGCACCGGACTAGCCAACGAAGACGGCCGTGCGCGCGGGACCATTGGAACAGTCTACAAGAATCTCAGCTATGAGGAGATCAAACCACTCCTTCCCACTATCCTCGAAGCAGTCTCTTCACCCGCCCCAAGTGGCATCATGTTTGCAGACGGCATCCGCCTGAGTGGACTGGAGATCCTCGCCCGCAATCAGCACGAGGAAGGTCTCGACCATTTCGTCAGTGTGATAGGCACCGATCGATGGGGCAGCGGAAACCGCGTCCCTAGGTGTCTCGAAATTCTGCAGCTCTACGGTGGGGCCGCGAAACCGCTGCTTCCCCAATTGAAAGAAATCGAAAAACAACTTCTTGCGAAAAACAATCCTGATCAAAAACAGATCAGCCTGATTCGGGAAACCATGGAGAAGATCGAATCGGATCGCAATCCACCTGAGTTGCGCAGGGTGGAAGGGTGAGCCCTGCTATTTCTGAGACATATACCCCAGGACCCTAAAACCCGTAGGTCGGAACTTTTGCGAAGTTCCGCTACATAAAGCCTGTTCTCCTCACTTTTTTCGGATTGTCCCTTACTTCACCGTCACCCAAACCGGCGAAGTCCAGCGTCGGTGCTTCGCTGGTTTCGAATTCTTCCCCATAAGGCGACCATTGCACGAGAACTCCATGAAAATCTTGTCAGTCGCCGCGACCGTCCGACGAGCATCCATTGCATCGAAGAGTTCACCTCGGTCCAGTTCCTTCACGTAGACGCTGCACCCCCTCAATCCCGGTATGACCGACGCACCGATAAAAACTCCTTGAAAAAGCAAATTCCTTTCAATCCAATTCATTCCGGTATCACCTAAGTGATTGCCACTTGTCAGAGAAAGGAATCGTCGCATACTGCTATCCGTGATCCCTCTTGATTCCATTTCCCTCCTTCCTGAAGCGAGTTTTTCAGCTGGCGATGAGATAATCACGTTCAACACTCAGCCGAAGAAACTCTTCTTTCTCAAAAGTGGTCGGGTTGAAGTGGTTCGCGGCGGAATTCGATTGGCTCTGGTGAAAACTCCGGGCAGCGCGTTCGGAGAAATTTCTCTTCTGATGGATGCTCCAACAACGGCGTCGGTCGTTGCATTGGAAGACTGCGTGTTCAACGTCGCCGAAGATCCCGAAGCTTATCTTGCCGATCATCCGGAAGTGAATCTGCATGTATCAAAAATTCTCGCGATTCGATTGGAAGCTGCGGCCCAGTATCTGGTCGACGTGAAGGAGCAACTGCAGGGCGTCTCCGACCATGTGGGAATGGTTGACGGAGTGCTTGATGCAATTCTGCACCGGGATTTAAAAAAGAAGATGGCGGATTGATCAGGCAGGTAATGACGCCTCCTGAAAGCCTTCCATTCCGCACCAGACCAGGTGGCCGTTTTCGACTTCTACTTCAAGCGTAGCTGGCTTGTCCCCGATTTGTCTCCCACCGTTGGTGACAGTCGTGTCTCCAACGTGATCGATCCATGATCCCTCCGGGGAGTAGTAAGGAGCG
>JAKMGR010000204.1 GCA_022424805.1 Verrucomicrobiales bacterium | reverse complement strand
GGAATATATGGCGCAGTCACGAAGCGCAACCCCGAAGCGGGATGACGCAGACGAAAAGCACCAGTTTGTGATCGATTCCATTGTCGCACCGGTCACCTTGCAGGAGCATTTGTTGAATCAACTCAGTCTCTCCGGAATCTCGGGCGAACTGCGCGAAGTCGCGGCGAATCTCATTGGCAATATCGACGAAAACGGTTTTCTCCAGGTCGATCTCGAGGAAATGAGTTTCGACCTCGCTATCCCGTATGATTTGCTTGAGGAGTCTCTTACCCTGATTCAATCCTTCGATCCCGTCGGCGTCGGAGCAGGGGATTTGCGCGATTGCCTGCTGATTCAACTCGAGCGAATAGGCAAACATCACAGCCTCGAATACCGCATCGTCGATCACCATCTCGATGACCTAGCGAGAAAGCGGTACCCGCAGATCGCGAAAAAATTGAGTGTCTCAGCCGAGCAGATTACCGAGGCCGCCGCTCATATCGCACGGCTCGACCCGAAGCCAGGTAGTCGTTTTGGGACGGACAACAATACCTATGTGACACCCGACGTGACGGTGGAAAGAGTCGGCGACGATTGGGTCGTTTCGATGAACAACGAACAGATTCCGCGTCTTCGAATCAGCAATTCCTACAAAGACCTGATGGCGAGTGGGAATGGGAAAGATGCAAGGGCCTACATTAGGGACAAGATCCGTGCCGGCAAATTTCTGATTAAAAGCATTCATCAGAGGCAGGATACGATTCGGGGCATTGGCGAGGAAATTCTGAAAAGGCAGAAAGACTTTTTTGATCATGGAACAGCGCACCTGAAGCCGATGAATATGGCTCAGGTTGCCGATGTTGTTGGTGTGCACGAAACAACAGTGAGTCGCGCTGTTTCCGGAAAATACGTGGCGACGCCCCATGGGGTGTTCGAAATGAAATACTTTTTCACGACAGGTTACGCGACCACGGACGGGGGGGAGATGAGTAACACAAGCGTGAAACAGGCGCTGGCTGATCTGGTTGCGTCAGAGGATACCAAAAAGCCCTACAGTGACGAGACGATCGTGAAAGAGTTGAGCAAACAGGGGATCCAGATCGCCCGCCGTACCGTCGCAAAGTATCGTGAGGCCCTCAATATCCTCCCGAGCCACATGCGGCGGAGTTATTGAGTTCTTTTAAAACATGGCGTAATTTCGCGTTTGAATAACCGGCAGGCGTGGGCATCTTTGGCTCGATGAAAAACCTGCTACTTTCCGCCTCGCTATCAGCGCTCCTTTCTTTTTCGGCATCCGCTGACGACTGGCCTAACTTTCAAGGGCCAGATCGACTGGGGATTTCCTCGGAAACTGGCTTGAATCTCAAGTGGAGCGACAATCAGCCTCCTGTGCTCTGGGAGAAAGAATTGAACGAGGGATTTGGTGGGGCTGCGATTGTGGGGGACGAAGTTTTCCTAGTTGATCGCGATATTGGCGAGACCGACAAGCTCCTCAGCCTCTCCCTGAAAGATGGATCGGAAAATTGGAGTTTCTCCTTCGACTTTCCAGGCAAGCTCTCCTTTCACGGCAGCCGTGGCGTTCCTCTTGTCGAGGACGACGCTGTGTATTTCATTTCCGGATTCGGTCAGGTATTCCGCATCAATCGCGAAACGCATAAGCAGGATTGGATGGTTCCGTTCCGTGAGAAATACGGGGTCGAAGAAGGCACTCCGAAGTGGGGATGGGCGCAGAGTCCCGTCGTAGTCGGCGATACTTTGATCGTCCCAGCTCATGGAGAGAAAGCTGGTCTCGTCGGGTTGGACAAGAAAACCGGCGAGGTGAAGTGGGAGACCGAAGGATTCGGAAATTCGCACTCCAACCCCGCGGTGCTTAAATTGCAGGGCGTTAAGCAGGTTGTATACGTAGCAGTCAACAATATCGACGGAGAGAAAGTCGGAACCACGATCAGCGTAAGCCCGACCGATGGAAAAGTGCTTTGGAAGACCGATCTTTACATGAACAGCATTCCAATTCCGTTTCCCACGAAAGTGACGGAAGAGCTCGTCTTTCTCACGGGTGGATACGATTGTGGAAGTGCCATGGTCAAGCTGAAGAAGAACGATGGCGGCCCCTGGGACGTGGAAAAGGTCTTCGACATGGTCCAGGGCACGCAGGTTCACCCGCCATTCGTGATCGACGATCATATTTACTTCCTCGCCAATGAGAACTCCAATCACAAAGGAGAGAAGCGTGCGACGGGCGGTCTCATGTGTATGGATTTTGACGGAAAAATTCTCTGGCACACTGGTGATGATCCTTTCATGGGTCGTGGCAATATGATCCTTGTCGATGGGCACCTCATCATTCAGGACGGTGAGGTCGGATTTCTCCGGGTAGTCGAGCCGTCTCCGAAAGGTTACAAAGAGGTTGCCTTTGCCGATGCCTTTGGAAAGAAGGCAGAAGTGGATGAGCTCATCGAAAAGCAAAAGGACAAGGACGTCATTAAGCTGAGGGACTACAAAATGTGGTCGCCAATGGCTCTGGGGCACGGACGTCTCATCGTGCGCGGTCAGACCATGCTGAAGTGCCTCGATCTGCGTGGGTGACCGAATCATCGGTTCAGAGAAGTATGATGAATCATCATACTCTCTCAGGTCTGTGATCCTACTCTGTCAGGTCAGAGGTAGGGTTACGAATTTGTCCGATTGGAATATTTTCCCAATCGACTATCTTCGTACTGATGTTCGGCCTTCGCGCTCTTTTTTACCTTATGCCATTGGGCTTGGTGTTTGCTGCGGTGACGCTCTTCCTCCAGGTCGGGCGTTTGCAGTTGCCGAGTATTAGCGGCGCAATGACTGGTTCAATTCGCGAGTCGATCGGGCCGCTGAACCCTTTGCGTCCGGTGAGTGGGGTGACCCGCGAAGTTCGGGATCTTGTTTTTGATCCTGTCTTGATTCGCGATGACGATCTACGTCTTCGTGCTCATATTATCGAAGCCTGGCAGGAGCAGACGCTCATCACGATTCGTTGCTCCAGCGAAGAGGCTGCGGGAGAAACAGAAGCGATGCTGCGTTCCGGAGAGTGGCTCGCAGAGGATCAGTCTATAGTAGCGATAGATCGCCTCGACAGCGTTTTGACTTTGGCGCTGGACGGCTTCGAAAAAGGAGCTGTCGAAAAGTTGATGCGGGAAGTGAAGCCGGAATACCGGGGCGACTACCTCCTCGTGCGTCTCACGCTGAGCCATTCGATCCGGGATTCCTTCGCCACTTTTCTGTCCACTTCTGTGGAGAAAGGGCAGATCAAAATGATCGATTACGAAGGTGACCGGATTGCCTACTTATTTCTGAAAGGGGAGACTGACCTGTTCCTTCGCGAGTTGCAACTCTACTACGAATCGAACCTTGTCCTCGAACCGGAAATCGAGGCAATGGGGCAGCAATGCCATACGAGTTCTCAGGAACTGATCCTCGATTTGCGGAGAGATGTGAAATGGCACGACAGCACTCCGGTGACGGCAAGGGATTTGCTTTTCAGCTACAAGGAGCTGACTGGGCCGGATTCGCCTCTGCCGCTTCGATCGTCTTTTGATTTTATCGAGTCAATCGAGCCGGTCTCCGATTACCGTATCAGGATCACTTGTCAGGAGACCCCAGCGATCATGATGGAGAGTTGGGAAAAATTGCCTCTTCTGCCTGCGCATCGTTTTCCATCGGGAGCCAACTCCAAATTTTACGCCGAGTTTTTTGAGAACCCGATTGGGACGGGGCCCTATCAGGTGAAGCGACGGCTCTCCGACGGAGGCATCATCCTCGAGGCGTTCCCGGACTACATCGGAGGCGAGCCCAAGCAGGAGCGCTTGGTCTATCGGAAATTTGAATCTCTGGAGTCGAAGCTGCTTGCCTTGCGGTCCGGAATTATCGACACGCTCGTTCCCGATTCCCGCTTTCGTGATTGGGCGCAGCGAAATCCGGGAGCAGTCCGTCAGATTCGTTGCCTCCCTCGCATCCAACATATCGTAGCATGGAACCTGCAAGCGTCTCCGCTCGACAACGTGGAAGTCAGGCTCGCCCTCGCCGAATCGGTCGATCTTGATACCGTGCTTGAAGACTCGGCAACCGCGTATCAGCAATCGGTGAACAGTCTCTTTTTTCCCGGGAGTCCCTTCGTCACTGAGTCGATGCCATTGCCGCTCTATGATCCTCGCTCTGCCGAGAGCCGACTCGAAAAAGCAGGCTACACCTACAGCGAAGAAAAAGGCACTCGGGTCGACAAAGCGGGAAACCTCCTCATGCTGACGCTGATTGTGAACGAGGCGAATCCTGAACAAATTCGACTTGCGAGGGCTCTTGCCGACCACTGGTCCGGGGTAGGTGTCGTTGTCGAAGTGCAGGAACTACCCTGGCAGGAAATCCTGACGGATCGCCTTGTCTCCCGGAATTTTGACGGCGTCCTGCTGAGTTGGGAAGTGCCCTTGGAAAAGGACCGATATTCCACCTTACATTCGAATGCGATTGAAGAAGGTGGAGGCAATCTTTTCGGCCTTCGCAATCAGGTTGTCGACGAGCTCCTTCTCAAGCTGAGGGAGGAAACGGATGACACGTCCGTCACTTCAGCTGCTCATGAATTGCAGGACGAGATAGCCGATTTGCAGCCCTGCTTTTTTGTTTGCGAGACCGGACGGATTGTCTGGATA